>JBJXFP010000146.1:0-40577 GCA_046155615.1 Flavobacteriales bacterium
CAATGTCGTTGGTTACATGCAGCGTAACGGTATAGGATCCCAGTCCGTCAAATTCGTATTCTAATACCTGACCATATTCATTCTCGCCATTGCCCATATCCCACACAAAGGTGCATGGCTCGTTGCCACATGAGTTGCCGGGTGTAGCGGTAAATACATATTGATTATCGCCAAGGCTGTTTACCAAAAATTCGGAGCTGGCAGGGCGTACCGTCACCATCACTTGGGTTTCTATCTCATCACCGCAGATGTCAGTTGCTTTTACTGTGTAAATGGTGGTGGTAGCAGGCTGCACGCTTATTTCCGAGCCGAGCTGTTCCAATTCCACCCACTCATACACAAAGCCATCCTCGCCACCTGTAGCAAGTGCCCCCATAGTTACAGGCTGCAGTGGGCAGATGGTAGTATCAGTCCAGGCATCCATGGTTAATGGTATATCTGGTATGATGATGGTCACGTTATCTATTGCTGTTTCACCACAGTTGTCTTCTATCATCACCGTTACATCTATGGTGTTGAATGATTGTACCGTAAATGTAGGAGTGATGGCGGGCTGCACCTGTCCATCTACCAGCCAGCTATAGGCTATGCCACCGCTGCCGCCCTGCACATCAGGGGTTATCAGTGTATTGTCTATACACGATGCGTTGATGTCTTCGCCCAGTTCTATGGTCACCGGAGGATTGATGATGGTTACTATCACCTGGTCTGTGGCTGTCTGGCCGCATACATCCGTCACCAGTAAATCTACCGTGGTGCTTACAGCACTGTTGAAGTTAAGCACATCGTTGGTTCCAAGCGAAGTGCCGTCCTCGGTCCACAGGTATTCATAGCCACCGCTACCAGCTGCTACCACAGGGTCAAGGTTGAATACTGTTTGGCAGTTGCCTTCCACTGCATCTACCAATGTGAGGTCAATGGGCGGGCTGTCAATGGTTATTTCGGTGGTGCCTTCTACGGTCTGGCCGCACTGGTCGCTTACTATCACCGTTACCGTGGCAGGCTCGCTGGCTATACCTGTGTAGGTATCGCTCCAGAAGTTCCAGTCGGGCATTCCATTGTATTGCCATTGGTAACCATAGCCCCAGCCTTGGGTTTCGCCACCACTGGGCACAGCGGTTATGGTGTAGTTCTGTCCGCAGGGTGCATTCACTGTGGCGGGTACGTCCACAAAAAGTGGAGGGGCATTCACCGTTATTTCTAAGCTGTCTTGAGCTGTAAATCCGCAGCCGTCTTCAAGTTCCACATATACCCATCCAGCATTCCAAGAGCTCACCCACACCTGGCTGGTGTTGTCGTCCACTGCCCATCCCCACATGTTGAATCCCTGATCGTCAGAAAAACTGAAAGTGTAGGGCATGATGCCACCAACTCCATCAGCATTGATGGACAAGCTTCCGCCACATGTAAGTTCCAAGGGACTTGCCTCCAGAAAATCAACAGTCATTACAGGTACCAACAGTACCTCAACATTGAATATGGCATCGTCACTTGGCATGCCGCATGTATCTGTTACCGTAAGGAAATAATTGGTGGTTGCAGGAGGACTTACATCAATAGTTGGTGTGGTCTCGTTGGTACTCCAGTCGTAACCATACACTGCGTAGCCACCTGTTATTATTGGCTCCAGTGTTATGGTAGATCCGCTGCATATCTGCACATCATAGCCTTCCACCACCAACGGATCGGCCTCATCATTCACAAAGAAGGTGAATTCGTTGTCCACCATGGTTTCACCACAATCGGCCATATTGGAAATGACCATCTCCACCGTTTCAGCTCCTTCAAGTAAGGCATCATCAAATGCATCAAGAGGTAGTGAAATAGTCATAACACCCGGAGGAAACACCACCGAGTCAGGAAGCAATGTGTAGTCAACGCCATTGGTTGCGGTTCCGCTATACACAAGGTAGGCTACAAGTTCTACATCGGGGTTTCCGGTTTCGGGTCTTTCAAAAGTGATAAAGCCTTCTCCGCAGTTTTCGAAAAGTGTATCGTCATTGGGGCCACTCACGTTCAGATCAAGAGTAGCCTGCACCACAAGGTTGCTACTGAATGAATCTCTTTGCAGAAATACACCACTGTCCAATATGCCATCGTTGGCATCACTTACTGCCAGTTTGATGTGGTAGGTCTGTCCGCATTGCACTATGGCAAGTGCAGTCATCACATCAGTAAATCCATCATACTGCATGTAGTACGGGTTGGTGTAAATGTCATCTGTCTGGTTGGCCCAGAAGTCGCCATCATTTCCTGCCTGATTGTAATATTCGCAGTTGGTGCAAGGCCCCGCATTGCCTTGTCCATTGTTGATGGTATTGATGGCCACGCCTGTGTTGGTGCCAGGTACCAATGCTATGTTTTCGGCATTATCGCTGAATGGTCCGTTGATGCCAGGTCCACTGATGAAGAATCCGAATACATCATTAAATCCTGAGCCTACATATGTATCATATTCCTCGCTGCCCCATATGTATTGAAACTGGATGGTATCACCTAATGGTACAAAGTCGAACTCGATAATGCACCAGTCGTGCATACTGTTACCATTGTTTGCCTGTATTAGATCGAGTAGGTCAGCATCGTTACCATTACTGCCTCCTGGGCCTGCACCGGTGTATCCGGTTTGGTTGTTTGGCCCCACAGTACCAGCGGCATCACCGCAAGTCATGATGAAGCCCGACTCGATGCCGATGTTGCTGTCAATGCTTTCGAAGCCGCCCACGGCATTCATCACCACGTTAGCACTTCCGCCATTGAAGGTGATATTGGATACAGAAACATTCTGGCCGAGCAACACATCCTGCACGTATTGCGATACGGTCAGGTTGTTGTCTACTACAAGTTGTGATTGGCTTTGCAGCGTGGCGAACAACACTGCAACAAGAGGTAAAAGTTTTTTGAACATGGTAAAGTTCCGTTAGATGCGACAAGGAGACTATCGCTCTTCTCTATCCGTTGCTTTATGCCGTGAGAAAAATAATAGTCTTTTATTATGTGCCGGAATCTACAGGTGCTGAATGGGAAAATACTCAGCTTCAGTTGGAAATTAAATGAAGCATTTTGAACCGCCTTCTTTTCAAGATTTAGTGAATGCCTTTACCTGCGAGATAGCGCTCGGCATCCAGGGCTGCCATACAGCCAGTGCCCGCAGCAGTCACAGCCTGCCGGTATGTTTTATCAGCCGCATCGCCCGCCACGAATACACCTTCTACATTGGTTTTGGCTGTGCCCGGCTGGTTGATGATGTAGCCTGTTTCGTCCATAGTTATCCAAGGTTTGAATACATCAGTATTTGGTTTATGCCCTATGGCTACGAAGAAGCCTGTAGCGCTTAAGGTCATCTCATCACCCGTTTTGTTGTTGCGCACAAACACGCCTTCTACACCATTTTCACCTATCAGATCCATTGTCTCGGTGTTCCATAGCACATCTATGTTGGCAGTGTTTTCCACCCGGTGTTGCATGGCTTTGCTGGCGCGCATCTTATCGCCACGTATCAACATGTATACTTTGTTGCACAGCTTGGCCAAGTAGGTAGCTTCTTCTGCTGCTGTGTCGCCTGCACCTACGATTACTACATCTTGTTTTCTGTAAAAAAATCCGTCACATACAGCACATGCACTTACACCCCCACCTATGTCGCGCAGTCTGGTTTCATTGGGCAGGCCGAGCCACTTCGCACTGGCTCCAGTGCTTATGATTACCGCATCGGCCAGTATGCTGTGCTTGCCGTTTTCTATTTCCACATAGTGCTTAGGGCCGGTGAAGTCCACCTTTGTTACCCAGCCGGAGCGAACATCAGTTTCGAAACGTACAGCTTGCGCTTTCAAATCTTCCATCATCTTCACTCCATGTATGCCTTGCGCATAGCCGGGAAAGTTGTCCACATCGGTGGTGTCCATCAGTTGGCCACCGGGTTGCATGCCCTCGTACATCACTGGTTTCAGGTCTGCACGTGCTGCATAGATGGCTGCTGTGTAGCCCGCAGGGCCGCTTCCTATTATGAGGCACTTCACGTGTTCTTTGGCTTGGTTCATTTCCTTGTTCTGTTTTTAGCAGAAATTTTTTTTTTGAGGTGGGCGAAAATATTCGCGCCACAGTGTTGTAAGATTCAAACACAGGCTCAAATTGGTTTTCAATCTTATTTGCTGGATAATTCTGGAGTAGAAAAATCTCACCTCAATGTTTCCAACTGTTGCTGTATGTCAAACTGAAAATCTTCGTGCAGTGTGGCACTGGCCTTACTTACCTTCTCAATCTGGCGTTGGTATAGATTGGTGAGTGCTGTGCTTCGGTGCACAGGTAAGCCCGATTCGCGCATGCACCGGCAGTAGTGCAGCAATATTTCCGATTCTACTTTTTTAGAACCTGTAAACCGGATGTGTTTACCTGCAACGCGAAGAATTTTGCGCAGCACTTTGGTAGTGCTGTGTAGGTTGTGATTCTGCAACTGACTGAATTGTTCTTCAACAAAATTTTTCACTGCATGGATGTAAGTGTTTTCATCATCTGCTTCAAAAAGCAGATAGGTGAGCAACTCTTTGTTATCCTTTTTGTAACGCACAAGTCTCGTGCACAATTCTACCAAATCCTTTTGCGGCAATGAACTCAGCTCATGTTTCAGTTCTTGCAGTGTGGCTGCTTTCATTCTTTCATTTCAAATTATCGCGTTAACACGACTGGTGTGGATTCACACAGAAATACACCGCAAAGCGGCCACTTCGTGATGCGAACATTATTTTTAATTGGCGCCTGTGCCCCCATTTTCACTTCATCAACTTCATACGCCTGCGCTCAAACGAACCCAGATAGATGAGTGAAATTTCAGGCCCACCTACGAAGCTTGTAGCTGTCGGAATTTTGCGAGTGCGCACATCGAAGCCAATAGTAGCTGCCGCGAAATGTCTGAATTCAAACCCTATGAACGGATGCAGACAATCTCTGTATCGCCAGAATATGCCTCCCTTCACACTGTTGCTGGTTTGGTTGGTAGTGTAGCGGCTGTCTAAGCCCAGCTTGCTGTCGAAGGTGATGCCCGTAACAATTTCCATAGCTCCTCCCTGACGTTGCACCAGCGCATCATACCGCACAGAGAAAAACTCATAGTCTTTCCACAGGCTGCCGTGCCAGGTCTGACGCAGTCTCAGCTTATCACTACCCCGTGGGTAGTAGGTTATCTGCTGGCTTGTGTGCAGAATGGCATAACCCAGTGCGAAGCGTTTGCGCCCTTTGTGACGCCAGTTTATGCCACAGCCTATGTCTAAGTTTCCGTCTTTGGTTGTAAGCAATTTTTCTTTGTCATCAAGCGAGGGGTCGTATGCTACTCCATTGAACTGCGCATCCCATCGCAAACCGTCAATATCTACACTACGCTGCACAAAGCCCACTTGTGCGCCTGCACTCAACAGATTTTTGCGGTTTGCAATCAGGTGCTGTGCTGCACTGCCCATGATGCTGAATGTGCGCATTTCGGCTATGCCAGCCCTATCCTGCAACACATTCAAGCCGAAGCCCGCGTAGTTGTCGTTGTACCAGCTCAGCATTTTATATTGCGCATCGAGGCCATTGGTGGTGTAACCTTCACCAATGCTGCGCCATTGTCTTTTGTGTAGCAAGGTGCCTTTTACATTTTGCTGAAATTCACCAGTGAGTGCGGGGTTATACGTTTGAGTTGCATTGGTCCATTGAGTGAAGTGTATGTCTTGCGCATACAATGAGCTTGTGATCATTGCACACACACCAATCATCAATGACAACTTAAACATTGGGAATCGTTGTTTCATAAAGCAATCGGGTTCTGTCGTTTCTTTTTTTTTATCTTTTTCGATTAGCGTATCAGTGCAAACTCACCTGTCAGTTCTAAGAATTTGCCACTGCCCAAACTGGCTTTGAAGCTGTAGTAATAATTGCCTGACATGGCCGGTCTGCCTCGCAGTTGGCCATCCCATCCGCGGTCTATACTGTTGCTGTAAAACACCTCTTCGCCCCAGCGGTTGTATATGTAAAATTCCATTTTGGTGAAGCCTACACCACGCACATACAGCACATCGTTCACTCCATCAGCATTGGGCGAAAAGATGTCGGGGATAAACACAGGCACATCGGGTAGTATGCACAATTCTTTGCTCAGGCTGTCAGTACAACCATTGTTGTCTTCCACGGTCAGGGTAATTGTAAAATTGCCTGCTGATGCAAAGGCATGGACCACGCTCTGGCCCGGGTCATAAGCTTGCAGACCACCACTTCCAAAATTCCAAGTGCCTTGTGTGGCATTCTGGCTCAAGTCCACGAAGGTTACAGACGAGGCATCGGCAAAATCAATGCAGTCTGTTGCTGGATTGATATTGAAATTGGCTGCTACTACAGGATAACTTGGCACAACCACGGTACTGTCCCAAGTGCAGCCATTTACAAGGTCTTCTATTTCAATGGTTACTGAAGTGCCCGCAGGCGATTCAAATAGTTCATCACCTGCGGTGTTGTTCCAGAAATAACTGTAGCTTCCCGGTGAGAGCACATCCACAGCAGCGAAGCCCGGCTCACCTGCACAGAATGATGGACTGGTGGTAGCGATAACAATCATGGGAGGCAGTACATTTATCAATGCAGAGTCCAGTTCGGGTGTACTGCAACCATCATCAGTGATTACGTAGATGGTGGTAGTAACACCGGGCACAGAAGTATTCACGTTGGTACTAAGTCCGCCATTGCTCCATGTAAAGGTGAAACTGCCAGCTGGGTCACCACCTGTAGCATCCACTGTTATGGTAGTGGACTCTTCTTCGCATATCAAATCATCGGAGATAACAATGCTGGTGGTGAGAGGCGGATAGATGGTGAAGTCCACAGTGTCAGCAGTAGCAGGGCAAAGTAAGGGTGTGTAGTTGTAGATAACCTGGTAGTCGCCTTGTCCAATAAGAGAGGGATTAAAATCCAGATCAGGAAGTGAACCTGTCAGGTTGCCACCTTCGGGGCTCACGCTGAATGTGACCAGCTCATCTACCGCACAGTATGTATCATCAAGACCGCTGATAGTTGCAATAGCCAACTCATCTACAAATATGGCAATACTGTCGTTGCAGCCTGCCGGAGTATTCCAATACACTTTGAAATTGCCCGGCTCGGCCACTCCGGGATCGAATATGCCAAGTGCAGGGTCAATAATTCCGTTGCCACTCCAGGTGCCGCCCAGCACAAGTCCGGGTTGCAATTCCACAGGTTCTTCGTTGGCACAAAATGAAAGTGTTGAAATATTCAAAGCCGTGGGAAATACACTTACAGCTATCGAATCCTGACAGTTGTTTTTTTCATAATAAATGGTGTGCGGACCGACACCTGCATTGGATGGCGTAAATACAAAATTGCCAGCTGATGGTTGTGTGACGCCTGCACCACTCCATATACCTCCAGAGGGTACAGCTTCTCCGACATTGTCCACATCAAGTGGAAATACTGGATCGTTTATGCAAAATGCGGCCTCATCTAAATCAACCTCGGTGCGCAGATTGAAAATGTACATGGTATCCACACAACCATTGGGAGCAACGTAGTAGATGAATGTTTCAGTGTTATTGGCAATCAGTCCCGGATCGAACAGACCAGTTGCGCTAATGCTAATACCTGCTCCGAACCACATACCACCAGCCGGCAGTGGAGTTGGGTCATACCATACTAATGGAGCTTCATCAGGGCAAGTGGTGTGGTAGTTACCGCCTATTTCTATTTGCTTGATATAAATGTTGAATATCTGATTGCAGCCATTGATGGTGTAAGTAAAAGTATTGTTGCCAACAGGCATGCTCTGCGGTTCGTAGATGCCTTCGGTGGCATTGGTAATACCTGTGCCGCTCCATACTCCTCCATAAGGGCTGAATGAAATCTGATCCTGATCTATGCTTTGGCAAATGCTGTCAAGTGCGAACGGGCCACCTATGTCATCCACGTTCACCGTTAAATCATCAGTGCAACCATTTACCGTGTATTGCACAGTGTAAACGCCTGCTGACACCGGATCGAACATGCCCCCGATGTCAGTGTTGGGGCCGGCCCATGTGCCTCCGCCCGGTGTGGCTATCAGTTGAAATGGCGCACTGCCCGGACATGCAGCGGTCACATTTTGCGTAGCAATAGGCGTTACTGTTATCTCAACACTGTCCTCGCAACTTGCAGTTTGGAAATAGACATAAGTGATACCACCACCTGCCAGATCAGGATCGAACTGATTGGTATTTGGTACAATGCCCTCACCACTCCATACTCCGCTGCCTTGTGCTGTCATCACAATATTGGGTGCACTCTGACATACAGTTTGTGGCAGCGTGGTAATGTTGTTTGTTTCTATTGTAACTGTAATTATTTCTGTGCTGATGTTGCCTGTTTCTACTTCAGTAATAGTGCAACTGTATGCGGTATTTACCGCAGGGCAAACAGTATGCGGCCCGGCAGTGGCAGGCAAACCATTGTTCCAGCTATAGGTGTAGTTGAAGCAGCCTTCAACCTCGGCCGTAAGTTGCGTGCAGCCACCGGGGCATATCGGATTTTGCGCAGCCACTATCTGCGCATTCACGCCACAGTTGTCATAGGTAAATGTGGTTTCAAGTTCAAAAGGATGAATGACAAGGCACGCATCAGGAATCTCGATGTGTAGATGAATGGTATAGTCGCAGTTGAAAGAAAATGGTTGGGCAAGGGCCAGCACAACTGCATTTGTATTGCCGCCATTGCAAGCTGGTGTGGCGCTGTTCACATTCACTGCATCGCCATTTACATCCACCATCCATACACTATTGAGCAGCCAAGCACAGGGTATAGTTGGTGCAAGGTTTACAGTGATGTTGGAGGCATTACAGTTGGGCAGCACATTCACACTTAATGCGGGTGGCAAAGGGTCTGGCGCTTCGGTGCTCCACTCCAGTTGAAAGCCACAGTAGGCCACGTTGTTGTCACTTGTCATCACCAAAGTAATAGCTCCGCCAGTGCTGTTGAATGATGGTGGAAGACTTGTACCGGTATATGTGCCTAATAAAGGTGAGGCAGAAGTAGGGCCGTTGTAAATAGAAAGAAAATCGAGGTTATTTTCTAAACAGAACTGACTTTGAAAAGTGATGGTGATAATGCCTTGCCCGGGGTTTATCACAAAGGTGAGGTTCTCGTTGTTGGTATAGATTCCGGTTTCGCCACCGCTGTCGTACAAGATGCCCTGGCAGTCCACCACCGTAGTGTCATTCATATCAAACTCCGGCAACTCCTGCGCGTGCATCACACATCCCCAACTTGACAGCACCAATGGAACAATAAATTTCTTCATATCAACTTTATTTGAGTAGTAAGGCATTGCGTGCAAAGAAAATGAATGCAGTATAGTTTTCAAGACTCACTTTCACAATGATATGGTGCAGTGTTCTAATTTATCAGTGCAGGCAAGCGCTATCCCTCATATCTCTCATCGCAAATTGAACTTCAGAATCTGCGCGTGTAGCCAAGCAAGGCGCCCGCATATGGTTGTCTGAAATTCCAGTTGCCTATGATGCTCATGGTTATCGCGGATTTTTTGTCGAGCATGATACCTGCTTCTATGTGTGCAGGTATGCCAATGGTAACGGCTGTAACACTGCGAAATCCGCCATATTCGGCCCTTGCACAATAGGTGCGAACGTTCAATCCAAAGCCTAAGGTACCCGTCACAAACCAATGTCGGCCACCGAAGCCATCTCCCCATAAAATGCCTATTTCAGTTATTTTATTTTTCATGGCTGTGCAGGTGTCATCAGGTGCTTCAATCAACTCTTGAGAATAGGCTACGCGCAACTGGGTTAGCATGGTACTGCCGCGAATGGATGCAGCAGCGCATGCCTGCCACGAAATGTTGTCAGCCGTATTTGCTCCGGCACTCAAGGTGGCCCACCGCAAGCCATTCAGCGGATTGTCTTCATACTGTGCATGTGTGATGGCGGGCATCAGCAACAAGCACCACATCAGCGTCTTTTTCACACCCCTTGATCCTTTCATGCTCTCAGTTGTTTTGTTCTTCATCATATTTCTCAAGTACTTCATCCACGGGCTGCCACAGTTCTATCTTGTTGCCATCAGGATCCAAAATCCAGGCGAATTTTCCATACTCAAAACTTTCTGGTGTGCCCACAGTGGTCACACCCTTTTCAGTAAGCAGCAACAATAGTCCATCCAAATCTTCTACCCGGAAGTTGAGCATGAATCTGCTTTGGCTGGGTGCATAATAATCTGTCGATTCGCTGAAAATGCTGAACTCGGTGCGGCCCATGCGGCCCGGTCTGTTTCGTTCACGCCACTTGAAGGTTTGATATGCGTTTTTTCCGAAGCGGGTACCAAGATGCTCATCATACCAGGCAGCCAATTTCTCGGGAGATGGCGATTTGAAAAATACACCACCAAATCCGTATACTTTTTTCTTTGCATCATCCGAAGTGGCCATTACTGTGTCCATGATGGCTTGTGGAATTTTAGTATCAGCCATCATTGTCCAAACAGAAATTTTTGCTCCATCAATCACACACTTCAACGCCACAGGTATATTGAATGAGTTGGACGCAGAAGGCAGTAAACCAGCGCTGGCTGTGGCTTTTCCCATGGCCATTAGCTTGTTGCCAGATTCAAACACATCATCTATCTCCAACTTATAGTCAGTGAAAATGCTGAAGTAAAGCGCCCAGCTTTCCATGCTGGCAGCCCTGCCCACTACTTTGCGGCCATTCATATCAGTGTAAATGTGGTCGGTATGGAGCAATGCGCTGATGCCCTCAGCATGGTGGTTGTTGATGGCCTCTACCATCTGCCTGAATATTTTTTCGCAGGGGTTCATGTCAACTTGGGTTGGTGCAGCGAATAAAATCAAACTATTGTCAGGCAAATGATTTTACTCCTTGCAGACATCACTAAAATTATTTTTTGCAGCTTGCTGCTGAAATCTATGTGAGGCGGTTACATTTGCCGCCCTTTAGAAAAAAAAGTTCAAATCTGTTTAACCGGGTTTCGTACCCAACCAACAACACAACATGGCAGTAAAACTCAGACTTCAACGTCACGGTAAGAAAGGCAAGCCCTTCTTCCACATTGTAGCAGCAGACTCACGTTCACCTCGCGATGGTAAATACATCGAAAGGGTGGGTAGCTACAACCCCAACACCAATCCCGCAACCATTTTGCTCGACAACGAGAAAGCCCTTGACTGGCTTAGCAATGGTGCACAACCCACCGACACTGTGCGTGCTATACTTAGCTACACAGGCGTGTTGCTGAAGCAGCACCTTGCTAAAGGAGTGGCCAAAGGCGCCCTCACTCAGGAGGAAGCCGACAAGCGTTTCGATGCATGGGTTGCCGACAAGACCGGCAAAATCCAATCGAAGAAGGATGGCTTGAGCAAAGAAGCAGAAGAAGCACGAAACAAAGCATTGAAAGCTGAGCGCGCAGTAAACGAAGCTCGCCTGAAAGCGATGACTGCCGCTGCCGAAGAAGCATCAGCCGCTGCCAACGAAGCCGCTGCCGTAATTGAAGAAGCTCCTGCTGCTGTGGCTGAAGAAGCTCCAGCTGTAGATGAAGCTCCTGCCGCTGAAGAGGCTCCTGTAGCTGAAGCTGTAGTAGCTCCGGCTGCCGAGGAAGCACCTGCTGCCGATGCCCCTGCGGAAAACACAGAGGCATAACATTCTGAATTATTCATCGTCATTGATAGAATTGCCGGCCCTTCGCACACGAAGGGCCGGTTTCGTTTTTCTACAATTCACTTTTCGCAACCTTATCCGAATCCAATTTGTGTTGCCCCATTTTCCTGAATCTTGCAAGCGCTCCTGACGGCACTTTTTTTAATGAAGATTTTCTCAAAGAAAAAATCCAACGTTGCATTTCGACAATGCAAGCACAAATTGTATGGTATCGCCATGTTGGTGTTCATGTGCAACATGGCTCAGGCACAGGTTAGCAAGGCCGAGTTGCTTACTGCCGAGCAAATGCACGAAGACTTAGACTCGCTACTGAACACCATTGTACAAAGCCACCCCAAGCCTGGTGGCTTTGCTGATTTGCTGACATTAGAAACCGCATTTGCATACGCATCCAGTGCAATAACAGAATCAAAAACTACGATTCAGTTTGCTGAAATTGTTTCTGCACTGATGCTCACCATGCACGATTCGCACAGTGGAATGGACTACGCACAACTGCAGCAGATGTGTCTCGATGAAGATGGATTCGTATTGCCATTTGCAAGTTTTGGCAACACCGGAAAAATTTATGTGAACTACGATTGGGAAGAAAAAATTCCGAGAGGCAGCAGACTACTCAACATCAACGGAATGAGTGCAGACTCGCTGCTTGCAAGGGCCATGCAATTTGCTTGCACAGAAGGCAATGCCGATGATGCACAGCTTGCAGTAGCCCATGCACTGATGCCACTTGTTGCTTCACTATACACTCCGGCAGATTCGCTTAACCACATAGAGATAGAAAACATACATACCGGCAACAAGGAATTGGTGGTGCTGAAAGGCTATGCAAAAAAGGAATATGGCAAGTTGCGCAGACAGCGCAATGCCATGGATGAGCACAAACAGATGAAACTGCAATGGAATGAAAACGGAACCTGTGCCATTCTGAAAGTGGAAACTTTTGCCCCTGACAAGCCCGGTGTTTACAAGCGATTCATAAGAAGTGCTTTCAGCGAAATTGCTGACCACAACTGCGACACACTCATATTAGACATACGCAACAATGGCGGAGGCAGCAGCAGTTGGGTGGAATATCTCTATTCATTTATAGACACTGCGGGCTACAACACACCCAGCAATGTGATTGCAAAAAACAGCCAACTTGCAAGACAAAGAACCAAAGTGTTGAATAAAGGTTTTTCGAAATTCATATTGAGAACTTTTTTTGGAAAGAATGAAGACGTGGCGAGCTTTCTTCGTGTGGCCGACTTACCAATTGGTAAATTGGATACAGCTTTTTTCACAGAAAAAACAATACAGAAAAAAAACATCGTGTACACTGGCCGATGTTATCTGCTCATCAATGGACTTACAGCTTCAGCAGGTGTTGATTTTACCAATGCATTCATGACAAAAAAACGCGGACTTGTGGTAGGAAGACCTTGCCTGGGGCCACATACAGGTACTTGGGGTAATCCGGCCATTTATACCCTGCCACAAAGCGAACTGCGTGTAAGCATTGCTACCATCCGGTATAACTACGACAATACATTTAGCTATGCAACAGAAGCCATACAACCTGATGTGCCAGTAGTGCAGACACCCCGCAGCGCCAGTGCGAAGAGCGATGCGTGGCTTGATGCCGTACGGAAATAAGTTCCAGTCATTTCACCTTTTGTATGGTCTGATGATGAGGCGCAGATCGCGTGCATGGCGCAAATAGTTTTGCGCCCAGTTGAGTATCACCACCAACTTATTTCTGAATCCTATAAGTTGATACACGTGAACAAGCAGCCATGCTACCCATGCTATCCATCCAAAGAGTTTTAGATTTCTTATTTCTGTAACAGCCTTGTTGCGACCAATGGTGGCCATACTTCCAAGGTTTTTGTATTCGAAAGGTTGCGGGTCTTTTCCGCTTCTTATCAGTGCAATGTTTTTTGCAAGGAGGGTACCTTGCTGCATTGCTGGTTGTGCTACCATGGCATGACCACGTGGATTTTTTTCATCCATCATAGCAGCTACATCGCCTATGGCGAATATGTTTTTGACACCCATCACTCTGTTGAACGCATCCACCGCAATGCGGTCTGTAGCAATAGATTCAGCGGGCAAGCCATCGGGTATGTTGGCCTTCACACCGGCTGCCCATATCACCATGCTGGCATTCAACTCTGCGCCACTTTTACAAATTATTTTTTTGCTATCGTAATCTGTTACACGTTCATTCAGTCGCACATCCACACCCATTTTTTGCAAGGCAGCAAGTGCATGTGCGCTGCTCTCCTCGCTGAATTCTTTGAGCACACGCGCATTGCTGTCTATCAGGTGTATATCCATCACGCGCATGTCTAAGTCGGGATAATCGCTGGGCAAAATGTCCTTCTTCAATTCGGCAAGTGCGCCTGCAAGTTCTACACCTGTGGGGCCGCCACCTACTATCACTATACCCATCAGCGAATCTTTGTACACCGCATCGTTGGTGAGCAATGCCTTCTCTAAGTTTTGCAGCATGAGGCTACGTATGTCCAATGCTTCTGATACTGTCTTCATTGGCATGGAGCGTTGCGCAATGTTCACATTGCCGAAGTAGTTGGTGGTGGCTCCGGTGGCTATCACCAAATAATCGTATTCCAATTCGCCTATGTCTGTATAAACTTTTTTTTCGTCAGCACCTATGCCCTGCACTTCAGCCATCCGGAAATAATAATTCAGGTAGTGGTTGAAAATTTTGCGAAACGGATAAGCAATGTTGCCAGGCTCAAGACCCGCAGTGGCTACCTGATAAAGCAAAGGTTGAAAAGCGTGGTAGTTGTGTTTGTCGAGCAGCACTACCTGAAATCTTTTGTTCTTCAGCTTGCGTGCAAGCTGCAAGCCTCCGAAGCCACCACCCACTATCACCACGCGCTCAGTATCTGTTTTTGGAATGTTCACTTATGTGCGAAAAAGTAAAAGTTTGTAGCTGAGATATTGTTTGTGACGAAAGTAGAGGGTTAGGGGAACTATAAAATTTGCTTGCACCAATTTACAATTTATTCTTCCACCGTTTCAATTTCACCAATCCATCTGATTTTGTAAATTTATTTTGTGTCCCCCCAAAATAATTCACGTTGAAAACTCTGTTCATATAAGCGGCTTAGCACAGCCATCACACGCAGTTGATACAGATATGTTTGAATACCCAAGTCGTATAAATAAAACGCACAAATTATGCTCGCGATTTTTGGAAAGAAAAAATTGAGTACCGAACGCACAGCACATCTGTTCGCTCACAACATCATAGAAACCGTGGAGAGCGGTTTTCCTGACATAGCCGGATTCATCAACGATTCGCCTGAGTTTGTTACCTCCCCATGTATATTGCCTGAGGACTACGGGCGCTTTCTGATGATAGTGGTGGCAGGCAACTATGCATACATCTCACAACAATTTCAGGATGGCGAAGACAAACAAATCATTGCGCAATGCAATGAAAAACTTGCACCTGTTTTTGGCATGTCAACCATTGCATTTGCCGATACCATTGCAGAATATAAAAGCTACATGAGCCGTGTGAACACGCCATCCAAGAACACAGTGTATGCCATGTCTAAAGCAGTTTTTTTCAAATACAATCTCAACCAACATCAGGATGATTATTTCAAACAGATGAAAACTCCGAACCCCATTTTCTTGAAATCGCTTGACGAGTTGATGAAAAATTTTGTGTGGGACTGGGAAGTTTTTACAGAAAAATATAAGGTGGTGGCCTAAGACAGCTACTCAATAATAAATTGGAATTGGCGCATGGTATTGCGCCTTTTTTGTGGCTTTGATTTGCTCCACCCTCATTTTTGTTTCGTTGAAATTGCGCAAGACATATCGTGCTTACATGCTAATTACTTTGGCTTCTGTTGCGATGGCTTACACTGCCTGCCGCAAAGACAGTGAGACCATGGCAGATGAATATGTGCCCGTAAATCCTGAGTATTGGGCAGGAGGTGAGTGTACCATTTTCTTGAATGGAGCACAAGCTTTCAGCCAGCCATTAGCCAATTTCACCAATGACAATCGCAACCAATACCTAACAGGCAGCGGCCAGTTTTTCTCCGGCTTTACAACTGATGAAACCGCACAGCACGGAGGACTTGGCCCGCTCTTCAACACGCCATCGTGCTTGCAATGCCATGTGGGCAATGGCCGATCACAACCACCGCTTACTGAAGATGATGAGAACAGCGGCCTGCTTATCAGGCTGAGTATTGCCGGTATGGATACACATGGAGGGCCGCTGGGTGTGCCGGCATTTGGCACACAACTGCAAACGCGCGCAACAGATGGCAACCTGCCCGAAGGAAAATTTTTTATTGACTATGAGAGTGTAGTTTTTACTTACCCTGATGGTGCAACAGCGACAATGCATCAACCCTATATCAACATTTACAATACGTATGAAACACTGCCAGCCGGCTTGCTCAAATCAGCACGCAATGCATCACCTGTTTTTGGACTTGGGCTGCTGGAAGCCATAAGCGAAGAGGACATCGCAGCATTGGTAGATGAGCAAGATGAAAATGGAGACTACATCAGTGGCAAGCTGAACATGGTGTGGAATGTTGCAACACAAAGCATGAGACCAGGACGCTTTGGATGGAAGGCATCGTCACCGAATATTTTGCAACAAAGTGCTGAAGCTTTCAATCAGGATATGGGCATCACAACCGCTGAATTTTTTGCAGCAGAAAATTGTGCTGACCAGACCAACTGCAATGGTGGTGATGCTGAAGCGGCTGACCTGACCAACGATGAGCTGCTTGCTTTGCGCGCATTTGTGCGTGGCATAGCTGTGCCTGCACCGCGCAACTTAGAAGACGAAATTGTGCAGCAGGGCCGATCGCTTTTCTACTCCATCGGATGCACGGGTTGTCATACGCCACACTTTGTTACTGCTGCTACTGACTGGCCTGAGTTGAGCGGACAAAGCATCTATCCATACACCGACTTGCTGCTGCACGACCTGGGCGAAGGCCTTGGCGATGGCCGGCCCGATTTTGACGCAAGTGCCAACGAGTGGCGCACTCCGCCACTTTGGGGAATTGGCCTTACCAAAATTGTAAATCCGGATGCACGCTTCTTGCATGACGGGCGTGCAACTACACTGGAAGAGGCCATACTATGGCATGGTGGCGAAGCTTGGTGGGCACGCAATGCATTCGTTGCATTGACCAATTCCGAGCGCGAGGCAGTTATCAAATTTCTTGAGGCACTTTGATTTTCTGTTTTTCTTTTCATTCGTTTTTACAATTTTTTCTCCTTTACAATTCTTGATTCTTGCACGTATCACATCTTTTATCAAGTTGCATTATCGGAGCAGCCATAGTTTAGCCACGCAGGTTTTTTTGTTTCTCATAAAAGGAAATCAGCAGACAATATGATACACGAAATAGGCCGTCATCACAGCATTTTCAATCAGTATGTGAGGGAGATTCGCGATGAGCAGATGCAAACCGACCGCATGCGATTCAGAAGAAATATTGAACGCATAGGAGAAATAACAGCTTATGAAATTTCGAAAACCTTTCGCTATGAACCGGAGCTTGTAACCACTCCGCTGGGCGAAGCAGAGGTACATGTACCTGCCGAGAATCCTGTAATCTGTTCCATCATGCGTGCCGGTCTTCCATTTCACCAGGGCTTGCTCAACATGTGGGATGCCGCTGACAATGCTTTTGTGGCCGCATACCGCAGGCATCACAAGGGTGGTGATTTTGAAATAGAAGTGGACTACATGAGCGCTCCTTCGCTCGAAGGACGCACACTGATACTTGCTGATGTGATGGTGGCAACAGGCGCAAGCATTGTGAATGTGTATAAAGAATTATTGCGCAGAGGCGCACCTCAAAAAATACATGTGGCGTGTGTGATAGCTACGCAGGTGGGCATTGACCATGTGCGCGCGCACCTGCCCGAAGGCACCGTGGTATGGGCCGGAGCCATAGACCATGAACTGACTGCACAAGCTTATATAGTACCCGGACTGGGCGATGCCGGTGACCTTGCATATGGGAGGAAAGACTGATGTGGATTTATTTATCAAGGGTCTTATTCTGGTGGTTTTGGGCAGGGATCAAATTCATCATCACTCCATTCCTCATGATTTTCAATCAGCAATGGAACATGGGGAATGAGCACTGGAGCTACTTAGAAACACTGGGTATTGTAAGTTCAGGTGCAGCATTGTGGGCTTTCATATTTTTTCATTTTGGCGAATACATTTTCGGTTGGCTGGCTACTCACTTCGGTACCAAACGCAGAAAATTCACCAGAAGAAACAGGTGGTTTGTGCGTGTGAAACGCAGATGGGGACTCAAGGGGCTGCTGCTCATTTCGGGTCTTATCTCCGTACCTATAGCATCAGTTATTTGTGCCAAGCTCTATAGACACAACAGCACAGCACTGCCCAAACTCATCATCGCATTTTTTGTGTGGACTGTGGTGCTGACAAGTGCTGCTTACGGAATGAAAATATTAGGCATGAATCTGTGAAGCCTTACGAACACCTCTTCTTTGACTTAGACGGAACCCTTTGGGACATCAGGCGCAACACACGCGAGTCTTTGCTTTTTTTGTTTGACAAACACAAAGAAGAAGGACTTGATCAAGTTGACTTCGAAAATTTTTTGCAGTATTACACTGTAGAAAATGAAAAGGTGTGGAAGCTCTACAGACAAAACAAAATTGAAAAAAGTGTATTGCGCATTGTTCGTTTCACCCGTGCTTTTGCCAAAGTAAAATTTGCTGCAAGGCAATCATTTGTTCAGCAGTTTGCAAACGACTTTTCAGCCCATTGCCCCACACAACCGCATTTGATACCTGGCACTTTGCACATGTTGCAAACTTTGCATGGCCACCTGCCCATGCACATCATCACCAATGGTTTCAGCGAGATTCAGCATACCAAACTCCATGCAAGTGGCATTACACATTTTTTCCGGCACATCATCAATAGTGAAGAGTGTGGCGCACGCAAACCATCTGAAATCATATTCCGGTATGCCATGGAAAAAACTGCTGCAAGGCCTGAGACCAGCCTCATGATAGGTGATGACTGGGAGGCCGATATAGTGGGTGCGCGCAACTACGGCATGGACCAATGCTGGGTGGCTGGCGCAGCAAGGAGAAAAAGAAAATGTACCATGCAGGTAGTTGACATGCATGAATTTTTAGCGCTGTTCAGCCATGAGTCTATTCACTTAAATAGGAGTTAAACAATATTTACCCGCACAACCTTGTGTGCTGCTTGCGGGTTGTAATGACTCCATTCAAAATCAAAATTTCTATTTCAAACAAACCATCACCATTATGTTCATGAACGTACTACTTACCATTTGCAGAATCTTAGTGGGTTCGCTCTTCATTGTATCAGGCCTTATCAAAGTGAACGATGTTATCGGATTTGGATACAAATTGGAAGAGTACTTTGCAGAATCAGCACTCAATTTTCCGGCAATGGTTCCTTATGTGGTGCCCATTGCCATATTCATAGTGGTAGGCGAAGTGCTGCTGGGTGTGGCTTTGTTGTTGGGTGCGTGG
Organism: Flavobacteriales bacterium; assembly: GCA_046155615.1. GTDB lineage: Bacteria > Bacteroidota > Bacteroidia > Flavobacteriales_D > Sanyastnellaceae > JANNVZ01. The sequence goes on from JBJXFP010000146.1 coordinate 19,251, forward strand.
CCCAAGCTCACCACCGGACTTATTCTATTCATGACTGTGTTTTTCCTTTGGCTTACCAACTACACTGCATCGTGCATTGAGGCACGCGAGGCATTCAAGCCCACTGCGGAGATAACCGAATTCACTGCCACATGTGTGGAGACATGCGGCTGCTTTGGCGATGCCATACCTCTGAAGCCACGCCAGTCTTTCTGGAAAGATGTCATATTGCTCTTATTTGTAATACCTGTCACCATCGGTGCGTGGATGAAAAAATTCAAGCTCAATACATGGAAGGAAGACCTCGTCATCATCATTCCATCCACACTTATGGTGGCAGCATTCAGCATCAAAATGCTGGAGTGGAATTTCCCCATCTGGTTTACCATAGGTGCCAACGGAATAGCCCTGCTGGTAAAAAAACTGACCAACGGCAAACAGTGGATGATGGCCGTGGCAGTGCTTGCCGTGTGCAGCTACCTGCAATGTTACACCTACCAGCATTTACCCCTTAAGGACTACCGCGCCTATGCCATTGGCAACGACCTGAAAGCAAAAATGAAAACCTCGCAAGACCTGCTGAACGAATCGGGACTCGCTGTTTTCGTAGAAGAAAAAGTGATGCCTCTGCTGGGCGATACCATCAACTTTACGGTGAATACAAGTAAGCCCGAAGCTGTAGCCATGCTCGTAAAATTTATAGATGAAAACAAAACTGTGGTGCCCGCACTCGATGCTTTGAAGCAAGAAATAGCAGCAAACAAAACCAATTGGGAACAACAAATAACTGCTGCGCAACCGCCCAAAACTTTGAATATCTACACCATGAAAAACAGTGTGTCGGGTGAGATAAAAGTGATGGACAGCGATGAATACCTCTTACAAAAAATATGGCAGGACACCACCTGGGTGATAAACAAAGACCTCACATACAAAAAGCAGGTAAGCGAAGGCTACGAATCAAAAATCAAAGACTTCGACCCCACCACGCAAGAGGGCGAAAGCATGAAAGAAGCGCTGATGACAGAGCCGCGCATGTTTTGGTTCGTTTCAAAAAATCTTGCTACTGCGGAAGAAGAATACATGGCCGCGATAAGCGCATTCAGCAAAGCAGCACAAGCCGATGGTGCCAGGTTTTATGGCCTCTCGCCTTCAAGTGGCGAGGAGGTGGAGCAGTACCGTTTTCAGCATCAGTTGCCATTCGACTTCCTCATTGCCGATGGCATTGAGTTGAAAATAATAATCCGCGCGAATCCGGGCATTGTATATATAGAAAATGGCGTGGTGGTGAACATGTGGGCCGACAACGACCTGCCCGATTACAGTGCCGCTAAGCAGAACAACTTCAGGCCTTAGAAGTTTTCAGGCAAGAAACTGACGAAGCTTTTCTGTGAACAATGGAAACCCGTTCAGGTTGCTGTGCTTGCCATTCACTATGGTGGTCATCTCCACATTTTTTCCGGCCTCTTTTGCCTGATGGTACAGCGCAAGGGCCGAGCTGTAAGGCACTATGATGTCGCGCTTGCCATGGAATATTTGTATAGGACAACGCACATGCTGTATATAAACATCGCTGCGCAGGTGGTAGCGCAACAGGTAGCGCACCGGCAGATAAGGCAGGTACCAGCGGGCCAGCGACACGAAGTTGAAGTAAGGAGTCTCAAGCACCAGCTTATGAGCCCCCCTGCGCGATGCAAGCCGCGTGGCGAAGCCTGTACCGAGTGAGCGGCCATAAATCACTACCTGCTTGTATGCGATATGTGCGGTGATGTAATCGTAGCAAAACTCCTGATCACGGTGCATGATGGCCTCAGACCTGCGCCCCCGGCTGCGGCCATACCCGCGGTAATCAGGCACAAATACATCATACCCAAGCCGGCTTATCTCCTCGGCCATATATTGCCAGCGCCTCAGGCTGCCTGTGTTGCCATGCAAATAAAATATCAGGCCTTTGGGCTCTGGCGCTTTTATCAGCAAGGCGTGTATCAATCCATCATGCGGGGTGGCTATTTCCAGTTCCTCGGCAGGCGTGGTCAATTGGCTGTGGAATACCTCGCCCTTGATCAGCGGCACGAAGATGAATTTTTCCTGAATAAAAAAATAGACCACACACACGCAGGCATAAGCCAACAGCACAATCCAAAGCACATGCAGCAGATAATACATCTATCGTTTTTTTTAAGTGCAAAATAAACTGTGCCTCTTTCTTTCCTTTGCCACCATGAAGAAATTGCTCCCCGCACTGCTCATGTACGCACTTGCTGTGGCAAGCCATGCACAGTTTGTAAAAATTGTGGTGGAAGAAATAGACAATGAAGGCACCGTACCGGGCCGCACCTACCGCATCTATGCGGAGCTTACCAACGAGGGCGACCAGCTCTACTTAGTGTATGGCGACAGCCTGCATCCGCTCTCCATCAGCAGCACCAAACCTTTTTACCAAAACCAATACGGTGGTGCATTTGCCAAAGACGTGAACAGAAAATTGGCCATGGAAAACGACTCGCTCCGCTACGACTCGTGGCTCACCATTGGCGCGGCTGATAACTACAACAACAACGTGGCCCCACTCAATGCCGACACCAAAAACTTTGAGGAAAATGGCGATGCCGTGGTGTGCAATGTGGACGGGTGCTGGTTTTGCCTGCCAACTCACAAGCAAGCCTATTGCGGCAGCGACAAAAAAATACTCCTCATGCAACTAACCACCGAGGGCAGCATCACCGGCACCATCAACATAATGGGGAAAACTGCCGCAGGCGAGATGTACCGCAACTACGATGTGGCCTTCAAAGCCAACTAATAATAAAGGCCCTGCTTTTGGCCTGAATGTCAAAAAATTGACTCACCCAACAGGCATGGTTATCTTCGCCCACTTTTTTCATTCAAGTAAATTTTGAAGATGACGCTGGAACCGTTTGACCTGCTGGAGATAAAGGAAGGCAAAAAACTTTATGACTACCAGGCAGATGCCCTCGAAAAAATTTTCGATCGCATCCGCAAATTTCCCGATAGCTACAACCTCTGTTTCCAACTGCCCACGGGCGGTGGCAAAACGGTCATTTTTTCGGAAATGGCCAAACGCTACATACAAGAAACAGGCAAGAAGGTGATGATACTTACACACCGCGTGGAGCTGCTGGCCCAAACCAGCCGCCACCTGGATGAGATAGGTGTGAAGAACAAAATAATAGTGAGCAAGGTGAAAAACCTGCCCGATGAGGCCAAGTACCAGTGCTTCGTGGCCATGGTGGAAACCCTCAACAACCGCCTGCGCGATGAGCGGATGGACTTCGAGAACCTGGGCCTGGTGATAGTGGACGAAGCGCACTACAACAGCTTCCGCAAGCTATTCAAATGGTTCGAAAATCAGGTGATACTGGGAGTAACCGCCACACCCCTCAGCAGCAACATACAACTGCCACTGCACGAGAACTACCAGGAGCTGATAGTAGGCGAGAGCATTTCCAACCTGATAGAAAAAGGCTTCCTCTCCAAAGCCACTACATACAGCTACGATGTAAGCCTCCACTCCCTCAAGATTGGAATAAATGGCGACTACACCGTAAGCAGCTCAGAGAAACTCTACGGCAACTTCTTCATGCAGGAAAAACTGCTGTACGCCTACGAGCAAAAGAGCATGGGCACCAAGACCCTCATATTCAACAACGGCATCAACACAAGCAAACAAGTGTACCAGATGTTTGCCGACAGCGGCTACGAGATAAAGCACTTAGACAACACCCACAGCGAGCAGGAGCGCAAAGACATATTAGACTGGTTCCGCAAAAAGAAAGACGCCATACTCACCTCCGTATCCATACTCACCACCGGCTTTGACGAGCCTTCGGTAGAGACCATCATACTCAACCGCGCCACCAAATCGCTCACCCTATACCACCAGATGATAGGCCGCGGAAGCCGCGTGATACCCGGCAAAAGCACATTCAACGTAATAGACCTGGGCAACAACGCCCGCAGATTTGGCCTCTGGGAAAGCCACATAGACTGGCCCGACATATTCCGCTATCCGGAAACGTACATGGACGCCATAGTAAGCGATGAGCAGATGGAGCGCGAAATGGTGTACGAAATGCCTTTAGAAATCCGCGAAAAATTCCGCAACTCGCCCAGCATCAATTTTGACATCAGAGAAGAATACGTGCGCATCATGCGCATGGGTGGCAAAACCAAAGATGTATTGGACAAAAGCATAAACCAGCACGCAAAAATCATCCAGGAAAACTGCAAAGACTACTACACCGCACTCTCTCTTGTGAAGCTGCTGGAGCCAGACATCAAAAGCCGCGTGAAGCACTACAGCTACTGCATAGCCCGCAGCACCGACAGCTACCTGAATTGGATAAGGGAAGAATACGTGCGCAAGCTGCAGCAAACCCTGCGCAGGGAGTTCAACTGAGGATTTATGAATTATGATTTATAATTTATGAATTACGTGCCCCTACGGGGTGATTTATGATTGAGTGCAACCCCTCTTTCAACAACGGTTGAAAAAATGTGAACCATTTGGTCGAACAATCTTTATCCAATAGTCCGTTAGCAACGAACTTTGATTAAGGAAAAAAATGAGAACCAACCTTTAAGGAAATGAAAATAAAGACCGACAATATTTTTCAAGTAATAGAATTAGAAACCACCCGCGAAGAAGCCTACAGAGCACTTACCGATGCCGCCCTCCTCACCCGCCTCACAGGCATGAGTGCCAACATGGACAGCCACGAGGGTGGCGTATTCCACGCGTGGAATAACAAGTGCCACGGCTACATCATGCGCCTGATACCGGGTGTGCGCATAGTACAAGCCTGGACCCACGACACTTTTGCCGAAGGCATGTACAGCACCGTAATTTTCGATATAGAAAGCACAGACCACGGCTGCCGCGTCAGTTTCAACCACATTGGCGTACCCGAAGACTGCAGCGGATGGCTCACCGAAACATGGCGCAGAGATTTCTGGGAACCCCTCACCGAGCATCTTACTGATAAAGTGCTGAGTTGACTTGCCTACCCGTACGGGGTTGACTTGTTGATTTGGTGACTTGTTGATTGCTTGCCCCTACGGGGTTGATGGGGCCGTGCCGCAGCCCTCGTGCGTGGTCATTCCACATGCAGCGCCCATTTCACGCAGTCATTCCACATGCAGCTCCCATTTCACGCAGTCATTGCACATGCAGCTCCCATTTCACGCAGTCATTGCACATGCAGCTCCCATTTCACGCAGTCATTCCACATGCAGCGCAGCGGAATGTGGAATCTGCTGGGCCGCCATGAGCGCCTTTGGCGAACTTTCTCCCCAAGACCCAGGACCCCTGCCCACTCCTCAATACCTCACCTCCAGCTTGTGCAGGCCTGTGCCCTCCAAGGGCAGCGCCTCGAACTGATGCACAGGACCACCCGCGCCACAGCGGCTCACATCTATGCCCACCTCCTCGCCAATGCGCACACTGCGGAAGTAGGCCACGCCCTGCGCATCGGTAAGGCGGGCGGCCAGCCGCACTCCGCGCAGGCTCACCAATGCTCCCGCTATGGGCGCGCCCTGCTCGTCCAGCGCTTGGATGGCTACGCGCACCGCGCGCTTCAGCTCACCGGGTGCATACAAGTAGTAGGAGCGCTTGCGGGCCGCATCGTGCTGATGCACTATTTCCGCAGCTATGCGTATGGTGCGCATTTTTTCGAATACACGGTTGTACAGCCTCATGCGGGTGTGGGTGAGCGGCTCGCGGCTTGTTTTGGACAGCCCCTGCTCCATGTTTTTTTCACCCAGCGAATCGGCTAAGGTCAGCAGTGCGTCAATGGCTGCCTGGGTCATGCCCGCAGCCAGCAGCATGGGCTTGTTCTCGGGCTGCTGGGCTATTTGGTGGGCCAGCCTGAGGGCATGGTCAAGCCATGCGCGGGTGCGCTGCTGCACACGCCAGTGCTCCTGCCCGAACTGACGCCATTGCCCGCGCTCAGTAGGCCATGCCAGCCGGGCATACCGGTTCAGCACGCTCAGCGCCTCGCGGCTGCTTTGCATCTGCGCACGCAGGTCGGAGGTTTTCACCCTTTGATCTACTTGCTGCGCCCTATGCCCGGGGTGGTCGTTCGCGGCCTCTATATCCGCCTCGAACTGCAGCAGCCACGCAGCATCAATCGTGGGCACGCGTGCGGTAAATTCGGCTAATTCCTGACCCACTTTGATGTGCATTACAGATGCCCTCAGTAGCATTTTACCAAACGTTGTGGTGAAGATTTTTTTTACCTTTTCGCTCATTGCTTACGCTGTTGGTGGTGCAAAAATGTGAATAATACCGGCAATCTGAGTAGCAAAAATAGCGAAAAACATCACTCATTCTTAAACAATTCATATACTGTGATAAATAAAACATGTTCATAAATTACAACATACAAATCATGTTTCAATCACCCGTGCTCATCTGATACTTTATTGTATTATGTAGTATATCATACATATTCAATTCTAAAATAGTATAATCATATATAAAAAAATATTTGTTTTTATATATAAAACACATACTCATTCTATATAGATACTATTGAATTAATAAAATATGAGAATGAATCTATATCACAATTGTAAGGAATTTATATGAATGCTCATGTAGCACTTAAATAGGTGTCTGTACATTTTTATATATGTATTGAATCATACAAATGTGTGTTGTTTTTCATTTTATCAGATATTGTTTTTTATACATAATGGTATGTACAAACCACGGTTGAGTATGTATATATTTAAAGAGAGTAGCGTAATTTGGCAAAGAGTGGTCAGGGGTGTTGTCTCCCCCTGACCCCCTGAAGGGGGAATTGTGAAGGCTTTGTGATAGTATGCGGAAGCAGTTTGCTAACTTCCCCTTTAGGGGTCAGGGGTCAGTCGCCAAGAGCCAAAGGCCAAAGGCCAACAGCCAAAGGCTAAAAGCGTTCATGGTGGTTCGGCAGATTCCACATTCCGCTGCGCTGCATGTGGAATGACGGTGTGAAATGGGCGCTGCATGTGGAATGACTGTGCGCGAGGAACGCGGCACGGCCCAATCAACAAGTCACCAAATCACCAAATCACCAAATCAACAAGTCAACAAATCAACAAGTCACCAAATCACCAAATCAACAAGTCAACAAATCAACAAATCAACAAGTCAACAAATCAACAAGTCAACAAATCAACAAATCAACAAGTCAACAAATCAACAAGTCACCAATGCTCACACCTTCACTTGCTTCCACTTGCCCTTGCGGAAGTAATACCAGTAGAGCAGTGCGATAACCGCCTCCGAAGCGGGCACGGCTATGAATGCGCCCAGCGGCCCCAGGCTGCAGCCAAAGGCCAGCAGGCAGGCCAGCGGTATCTGCAGCAGCCAGAAGCCTACTATACTTATATAAGTAGGAGTGCGCGTGTCGCCCGCCCCGTTGAAGGCCTGCATCAGCACCATGCCTATGCCATACAGTATGTAGCCGAGGGAAATAATCCGTAGCGACTGCACCGCATAGCCAAACTGCGCCTCTTTGGCAGGGTCTATAAAAAAGCTCAGCAGGGGCCCCGCCAGCACCAAGAAAAACACCATCACGCCCGCCATCAGGTATGCATTGTAGCGTGCTATTACGCGCACCGAACACTCGGCCCGCTCAGGGTGGCCGGCCCCCAAATTTTGCCCCACCAGCGTAGCGGCAGCATTGCTTATGCCCCATGCGGGCAAAAGGAAAAACAGCACCAGCCTGATGGCCGTCTGAAAACCCGCGGTGGCCTCGCTGCCACTCTCGGCCACTATGCGCGCCATGAAGATCCAACTCGCACTCTGAATGATGAACTGAAATGTGGCAGGCCCGGCAATGGTGCCAATGGTCTTCATCACATCCCACTGCGGCACCCAGCGCGCCAGGTGCATGGGGAGCATCTCCAATTTTTTACCAAAAAGGCAATAAAGCTGATAGAGCACCCCGATGCCGCGCCCTGCCGTGGTGGCCACCGCAGCGCCCTCCACACCCATGGCGGGCAGCGGCCCCCAGCCATTTATCAGCATGGGGCACAGCAGTATGTTGCATCCGTTGGCTATCCACAGGCTGCGCATGGCTATGCTGGCATTGCCCGCTCCGCGAAATATGCCATTGATAAGAAAAAGAAGAAATATGACCCCGCTGCCGCCCATCAGTATGCGCGTATAGCCCACTCCCATGGTGATGGCCTCTTCCTCGGTGCCCATCAGCCGCAGTATGTCCTCAGCATATATGTAGCCCGCCACGCTCATCACGGCTATCACCACACCCGACATCACCAGCGCCTGTGCAGCAGCGCGGGCCGCCCCGCGCGGGTCCTTCTCGCCCACCCTGCGGGCTACCACGGCTGTGGTGGCAGCACTCAGCCCCACCGCCACCGAATACACTAAGGTGATAACCGACTCCGACAGCCCCACCACACTCACCGCATGGCTGCCCAATTGGTTTACAAAATAAATATCCACCACCGCAAACACGCTCTCGAGGCACATCTCCAGCATCATGGGCACAGCCAGCAGAAATACCGCCACTTTGATGCTGCCCGTGGTGTAGTCGTATTCCCCATCGCGCAGTGATTGTTTAGTAAGTTCGGCTATCCGTTTGAGTGTTGGCATAAGGCAAAAAATTGTGGGGGGAAAATATTGGGTAGTGGGTAGTGGTCAGGGGTCAGTGCCCAGTCGCCAAAGGCCCTCATGGTGGTTCGACAGATTCCACATTCCGCTGCGCTGCAAGTGGAATGACTGTGTGAAATGGGCGCTACATGTGGAATGACTGCGTGAAAGGGATGCTGCATGTGGAATGACTGTGTGAAATGGGCGCTGCATGTGGACTGCCCACCTTCGATAGGAATGCGGCACGGCCCAATCAACAATCAAAAATCAACAATCAACAATCAACAATCACGCAACCCCAACGCCCCCTCCGCAGTCCATGTGTGCGCACACGGTAATCACCGTATGTACAAAGGTCTAAACCGCCCATTATATTTGCCCGATACACGAACGGAATCTGTCATTTGCACTCGCTGAATCAATACTCACTTGTCTTCTTGTGCTTGTTGTTTTTTCTTTTTACAGAAAAAACCAATGCCCAGTGCAGTGCCGATGCAGGGCCCAATGTGACCATCTGTGCAGGTGAGTCAGTGACCCTTGGCGGCAGCCCCACAGCAGTAAATGCAGGCGGAGGTGTGAACTACCAATGGGACGCCAACGTAGGCGCTGACCCCGTTCCCGATGATGTAGCCAACCCCACCGTATCGCCCACTACCACCACCACCTATACCGTAGAGCTGAGTGGCGGAGGCTGTGGTGGCGAGGACGACCAGATAGTGGTAACCGTGCTGCCCTCGCCCAATGCCAACTGCACGGTGGCACCGGCAGGTACCCAATGCGCCAATCTGCCCTACACCTTTACCAATACTACCACAGCCTGCCCCTCGTGCGATTATGAGTGGAACTTTGGCGATGGCACTCCGGTGGTAACTACCACAAATGCCACGCACACCTTCAGCACTGCTGTAGGCACAGGCACCCAAACATTTACTGTAACCCTCACCGTAGAGGCGGCCAATGGCTGTACCGATACACACACAGTGAACGTTACGGTAAACCGCATACCGGATATAGAACTGAGCGACCCCATTACCTCCTTCACCCAATGCAGTGGCGACCCCACATTTCCCATCACCGTATTTGACGAAAGCACACCTGCCACCAACAGCAGCTACACCATAGTATGGGGCGATGCCACACCCAACTGGACCGGTGCTACCTCGCCCGAAGGAGTAACACATACCTATGCCACTAGCGGAGTGTTCAATCTGGTATATACCATAGTAGGTACCAACGGCTGCAGTGTGAGCGAGACCTATTACGTGAGCAACATCACCAATCCATCCATTGGTGCGGCCAATCCGGGAGGCACCCAGGGCTGTGGTCCGCTTGATATTTGTTTTCCGCTGAATAACTACTTAGCCAACCACAGCAGCACTACCTACTTAGTTGACTTTGGTGACGGCTCGCCTACCCTATTGCTGAACCACCCGCCACCCACCGAGATATGCCATACCTACACGGGCAGTAGCTGTGCCACCAACCCTACAGGATATACATTCTCCATCACCGCCACCAACAACTGCGACCAGTCAGTGGCTACCATTTTTCCTGTAAAAGTTTACAACACACCCACCGCAGGTTTTATAGCCTCGCCAGTGCCTGCCTGTGTCAATACAGCAGTCACATTTACCAACACGAGTATTCCGGGCTACAACAGTTCGTGTTTACAGACAGGCACCTACACCTGGAATTTTGGTGACGGATCGCCCAACGTAGTGGTCACTTCCCTTGCCTCGCAATCGCATGTATATACCGCCACCGGCACTTACACCGTAACGCTCACAGCCACCAACGCCTGCGGCAACAGCGTAGTAACCCAGGATGTGTGCATAGAAGCTGCACCGGTGCCCATCATGACAGTGCTGCCCACCAGCGGTTGTGTGCCATTGAACATAACCACCGACAACACCAGCACAAGCCTGAACACTTGCAGCGTAGCCAGCACGTGGTTGGTTGACTATGCCGAACTGCCCTGCCTGCCTGATGGCGGTGCCTATATCTACACCGGAGGCACCAGTGCCAGTTCTCTTGAACCTACCATGACACTTCAATCAGTGGGCACTTACACCATCAGGCTGAGAATGCAGAACAGCTGCGGCATTTTTGAAGATGCTGAAACGGTAACAGTAAATGCACCCCCGGTGGTGGACGTCACCACACCACTGAGCGGGGTTTGTGTAGGAAGCACAGGCACATCATCAGCTGTGGTGAACAACTGCAACCTGGCCGTCACTTACCTGTGGACATTTCAGAATGGAATGCCAGCCACGGCAAACACCCTCGTACCACCGGCAGTTACTTACAACACCGTGGGCAATCAGAATGTAACACTGGCTGTAACCAATGCCTGCGGCACCACCAGCGATGTAGCGGCCATCAGTGTGCTTGCAGCGCCCAATGTGTTAGTGACCGCAAGCGAAGTTGACAACGGTATATGCAACGGACAGAGTGCTACACTTACCGCAACAGGCGCAGGCACCTATACCTGGTCGCCCGGCACGTATCTGTCTAACTATAGCCCTACGGGAAATACAGTGACCACCAATCCCACGGGCACTGTCACTTATACAATAACCGGAACATCGGGCAGTTGCACTGATACAGGAACCATTACCCTAACCATAGATCCATTGCCAACTGTAACGCCTGCCGCTGCCTATAGCATGTGTGCCGGTGAAACAGAATTGCTCGGTGTGACTGTGGTGGGCGGAACAGGGCCTTATTCCAACTATACATGGACACCCAATGCCACACTTGTGGGAGCCAACACAGCCACACCAACATCCAACGCGGCAGTTACTACCAACTACAATGTGCAGGTTACTGACAGTGAGGGATGCGTAGGCACAGGCACCGTTCCCCTTACGGTAAATCCACTGCCTCCCACCAATGCCGGCCCTGACATAATACTATGCAACCAACCTGTGGCTACGCAGCTTACGGGTTTTTCGCCCACCGTGGGCGGCACAGGCCCCGGAGGCAGCGGCACCTGGAGCGGGCCTAACGTTACCACCGGTGGTTCATTCACTCCCGGAGGCGTTGGCCCAGTGGTACTCACCTATTGCTTCACTTATGCCAGCACCGGCTGCATGGCCTGCGACCCACTGACCATCACGGTGAACAACCCCATTGCCGCCAATGCCGGACCGGATACTACCATTTGTCTCAATGCTGGAACATTGGACTTAGAACCCGGTGTATTTCCAAACATTGGAGTTTGGAGCGGTTCGCCACTTGTTTCCTCAGGAGGAATATTTACCCCAACAACAGTAGGAACCTATACACTAACCAAGGCCGTGGGCAATGGCTCGTGCCTGCAAACCGACCAGATGCAGGTGGAGGTGATGCCTCTTCCAATATTGAACGCAGGCCTTGATGTCACCATCTGCGCAGGCGATGATGTTGACCTTGCGGCAATATGTACCAACTGCCCCAATGGCCCTATTAATTTTTGCAACTGGATACCTGCGGGCATTCCTGTGTTGAGCTGTGCACCTAACTCAGGGCCGCTGTTTGCACAAACCGTATTCACCGTTACAGGTGTAGATGCAGAAGGATGCGCAGGCTCAGACAATGTTACTGTATTTGTAAACCCTTTGCCCAACACCAATGCTGGGCCTGACATGTCAGTGTGCAATCAACCACTGCCTACAGTATTGATAGGCTCACCGGCAGGTGGCACATGGAGCGGCACAGGTGTGACACCCGGAGGTTCATACACCCCGACAGGAGTTGGTGCATTCACACTTACATATTGCTACACCAACCCCGCAACAGGTTGCACACGATGCGATGATATGGTGATGACGGTGGTGAATGCCACCATAGCCAATGCAGGCGCTGATGTAAACGTTTGTGCAAACGCACCGGCATTCAACATGGCGCCCGTAAGTCCGGGCGGCACATGGAGTGCAGTCACTCCGGGTGCGCCCATCACACCGGGTGGAGTATTTACCCCGGGTGCAACAGGCAACTACACATTGCTCTACACACTTGGGGCAGGTACATGCCAGACTACAGATCAGGCAGTGGTCAATGTAAATCCATTGCCGGTGGTAAATGCAGGACCAGACGTTACCATTTGCCTTGAGGAAAGCACACAACTGAATGCAACAGTGAACAACGGTACGCCTGCATATCAGTTTAGCTGGAATTTTCCGGCCATGTTGAATCAAAGCAACATAGAAGACCCCATTGCCACGCCACCTGTCAATACCAACTTCACGCTTACTGTTACCGATGCCAACCTGTGCCAGGGCAGCGATGCGGTTACCGTGTTTGTAAATGGATTGCCGGTGGTAGAAGCAGGCAACAACATCACGGTGTGTGACCAGCAGATAGTGGAAGTGCTTACAGGCTTTTCGCCATTGACCGGGCCGGGTGGCACAGGCTCGTGGAGTGGCACCGGCATTACTGACCCCGCAGGCGAATTCACTCCACCTGCTGTGGGTACTTATTGGATTTACTACAACTTCACCGCTGGCGGCAATGCCTGCGAAAACATGGACTCGCTGCAGGTAACAGTGATACCAACCATCTATGCCAATGCAGGCCCCGATGTAACACTTTGCCTCAACGAAGGGCAATACACCCTTACAGGTTTTTCGCCTGCAACTGCAACATGGAGCGGCCCCGGTGTGATAGATGTAACCAATGGAATAATACAAACCGAAGATGCAGGAGTAGGCACATGGACACTCACCTTAGACAATGGACAGGGCACCTGCCATACCAATGATGATATAGAACTTGAGATACTGGCACTGCCCAATGTGAGTGCAGGACCAGGCGCCATAGTATGCGGTAATGCTAACCTATTCAATATGCCAGGAGATGTGCCAGCCAATGGTGGTACATGGGAAGGCACAGGCATTACCAATGCAGCACTTGGCACATTCGATCCGGCCATAGGTCCGGGCATTTATGCTGTGTGTTATTGGTATGAAGATCCCAATACCGGATGCCGCGATACTGCCTGCGCCATGGTAAATGTGGCAGCAGTGCCTGTAGCCAACTTCACATTGGCTCCTCTGGGATGCACTAACAGCAACATGAGCTACGACAACACCAGCACAGGCGGCAGCATCTACGAATGGAACTATGGCAATGGAACCACACTCAACGGATTTGAACCGGGCTACACATTTCCTGATGAAGGCATTTTTGATGTAACACTCATAGTAGAAAACATAGCAGGCTGTGCGGACACTGCCATGAACAGCACAGAGATAATAGACCCGCCCAATGCTTTGTTAGTGCTTGATCCTGCGCAAGGTTGTGCACCGCTCAACGTAAGTTTTGCAAACCAAACCACCGGACAATACCTGACTTATGATTGGGATCTGGCCATCAGTACCAGCACTGCACAGGTGCCGGCTTCGCTTACTTATCTGCAAGGCGACAGCATCATGGAATATCCCATCACACTCACTGCTACCAACTTTTGCGGCAGCGATACTGATACAGATGAAGTGGTAGTGCTGCCCCAACCAGTTGCCGGCTTTGGCACCAACCTGAACGAATTCTGCTCACCCTTCATGGTTGAATTCAACGACATTTCCACAGGACTTCCTGATGATTACTTCTGGGACTTTGGAGATGGAACCACAGGCAGCATGCCTGAACCCGGCTCACACATTTACTATACAGACACGGTGCCCGCTGACTATACAATCATGCTGGTGCTGAGCAATCAATGCGGAATAGACACAGCATATCATACCATCACAGTATTGCCAAATACAGTAACAGCCTTTTTCAACACAAGTGATTTGGAAGGATGTGAGCCGCTGGATGTGACATTTACCGACTATAGCGATGGCGGTAATCAGGTGAGCTACTACCTGGGTGATGGCAACTACACGGCCAACGACAACCCTACGCACACATACAATGTGGGTGAATACACCATCATGCAATTTGTGGACAATGGCTGTAGCTATGACACAGCACAGGTCACCATCACTGTTTACGAATCGCCCGATATTGATTTTGAAACCAACGTGGTGAACATTTGCACCTTCAATGAAGTGCAGTTCACCTCTGATCCCGGTAACAGCGTGGAAGTATTCTGGGACTTTGGTGATGGATATACCAGCGAACTTTTTTACCCGACTCATACCTATGAAGTTGGCGGCAACTATGTGATAACAATGACAGGTGTGAGCGACAACCTCTGCACCACCACCATCACCCAACCATTCACGGTATATGAAGGGCCTGATGCTTCCTTCACTGTGCCTGATAATCTGGGGTGCAGTCCTTTCAACATTTGCTTCAGCAATAGCTCCAATGGTGGCAACTTCTATAGTTGGGATTTTGGTGATGGCAATACTGACAATGATGAAGATGGATGCAACACATATTTGAATGTGGGTGCAGTGGCGGAACTTTATACTGTAACACTCACTGCACAGAACTGGCAGTTGTGTACAGATACATTCCAGATGGATGTGATAGTGGCACCACAGCCTGTGTGTGCATTTACACTGAGCAGTTTTGAGAGTTGCTATTTCCCGCAGACGGTGCAGGCCACCAACTTTTCGCAATATGCCAATGGATACGATTGGTATGTCAATGGCTCATTGTATAGTGATGAAACCAACGTGGAGCTAATCATGGATGCAGTGGGCGACTACGAAGTGGAGCTGATAGCAACCAACCAGTTTGGATGCACAGCCACAAGCACTGCCGACTACACCATACACCCATTGCCTGAAGCAGTGCTCGGTGCAGAACCCTTGCAGGGATGCGAAGACCTTTACGTGCAGTTTGACAACACCAGCGATGGCGCGCAGACTTACCTGTGGACTTTTGGCGATGGCGCTACAAGCACTGCCTCATCACCCGACCACACCTACACGCAGCCGGGTATTTACGATGTGAGCCTGGTGGCCACCACGGATCAGGGCTGTAGTGATACACTTGAATACAACAACTATGTGCAGGTGTGGAATCTGCCCATTGCCGACTTCTGGTTCGATCCGGAAGAAACAGATATACACACACCGGAGATTTATTTCCACGATGACAGCTACGATGCACATGTGTGGGAATGGCACTTTGGTGATGGCGACTTCAACACATTGCCCAACGTGAAGCACGTATACCACGAAGCAGGCTTGTGGCCTGTGACACTGACTGTATGGAATGAGCATGACTGCGAAGACACCCACCATGATGTGGTGGTGATAAGCGACATCTTAGACGTCTACGTGCCCAACACCTTCACACCTGATGGCGATGGCATCAACGAAGTGTTTTTGCCAAGCATTAAAGGATTGGGCTTCGTGGAGCGATATACTTTCCAGATATTCAATAGATGGGGAGTGGTGATATTCGAAACCAACGACCCCGAAATGGCCTGGACGGGCGATGTGCGCGATGGTGCATACTACGCACAAGACCTTAGCTACAACTGGCAGATAAAATTGTTGCTGCATGGCAGTGATAAAGAGCGTGTGTTACAGGGACACGTGAATGTGATCCGTTAAAGTTTTTTGACAGTCACAATCCGGATCATTGGCAAATCAATTTTCATCCATAGCTCTCAATTAGCAGCTTGCCTGATTCGCTCAAAACTGCAAAATTTTCCTTTTTTCATTTTATCTACTTTCGTCTCATACTTCACTCATCCACAATGAAAATGATGACACAGTTTTCCTTTTTCACCTTAACACTGCTGCTGGCAATAGCAGCACACCAATTGCCGGCCCAGACATGCAGCCCCACTGGCAATGTGGTCATCTACTCTAACTACGATGGTGGTATTATCAACATCAATTGCAACCTGAACATCAGCAACCTGAAAATAGGAGTGTGCACTTATGAGAATGTGGAGATAAACATTACGGGGCCATTTGCGGGCAATGTGACAGAGGTGATCTATGCCGGATATGAAGGCGACAATGACAACTGCAATCAGGGAGTGAATAGCACAACGATAAGTGGAGTGCCCGTGAACATTACCTCTATCCTTTTTGCTCCACCTGCTACACTGGCTGATCCTGATGGCTATGGCAGCATCATCTGCGGATATAGTTGTGGTGATGGAAGTCAGGGCGGCTGCAATACTGCTGCGCAAGTAGTGGACTACTTCATGGATCAGTTTGGCGGCACGCTGCGCACCTTCCACACACAGTATGGCTGCTGGGAAGGCGATGTGTTCAACACAGGTGATAGCGACTGCTGCGGACTGCCACAGCCTGAATTGAATACATACTTTACCGTCAGCGACCCCATTGTCTGTCTCGGGCAGTGCATCAACTTCAGTGATATGACCGCAGGTGCTAATGACTGGGATTGGACCTTTGAAGGCGCAGCAATAAGCAACAGCGGGCAGGAGAATCCTACTAACATCTGCTACACTACCCTTGGCGCGCAAACGGCCACCCTCACTGCCAGCGATGGCAACCTGAGCGGCACCTATAGTGTGCAGATACAAGTATTGGACTGTGGCCTAAGTGGTGGCACACCCGGCTGCACCTACCCCAATGCAATAAACTATGACCCGGATGCTAACACAGATGATGGCTCGTGCTTCTACTACCCATGCTCTGACTCATGCCCGGGCGACTTGAATGAGGATGGCATTGTCAGCGTAAGCGACTTGATTATCTTCATTGCATTGTATGGATTGCCTTGTCCCGAGTAAGTGTTGCCGTACTACCTACCCGATGATTTACTCAAAGCAAATTGTGTCCAATACTTTTGACCCATGAACAGAAATCGCTTACTCATTCTTTTTGTATTCATTGTTGCAACACACTTCTGCGTTGCCCAACTCCCCACCGATTCCCTCCGCGCCCATTATTCTTTTTCCAACAATCTTCTCGATGTTTCGGGAAATGAAAATCACATCACGCAGGGAAGCGGAATTTTTGCCACCGACCGATTTGGAAATGCAAGCAGCTCATTGCAACTGGATGGTGTAGCTGATTCACTCACTTTTCCCATTGCAGAATTTTCTCCCATTCAAAATGATTTTACCATTTCACTTTGGTACAAAACCAATTCGCCACAGGTAATGAGTTTGTTTTCATCACATGAATTTCCAACCGACACAACAGAAAATTTTGAAGTGGAACTGAACAGCAACAACCTGTATTATCTCGAAAACAATCCTTCCATTTGGTACCAGACTTATACACGTTGGAACGGAAACGGCAATGCAGGCAATGCATTGGTAGAAGGTGCTCCGGGTGTTTTTACAAAAGGCGAATGGTGCATGATGGCAGTGCAACGCGAAGCCGATACACTGCGCGTGTTTCGCAATCATGTCCTCTACGCCCAGAGCACCGATTTCTTTTACGGTGGTGTGTTGGGTGCTGCACTTGATTTGGTGATGTCTGCATTTCCTAATCGTTTCAAAGGCACAGTGGACGACATTCGTTTTTACAACCGGGCACTTTCTCAGGCAGAAATTGATTTACTCTATTTCGAAAATCAGGCGTTTGTTTTTGTTGCGCCAAAACCAACTGACGCTTTTGTGCAGGGAATGAATGTGCTGGCATATTGGGAGTATGACGACACACAAGTCAGCGATTCCATCAATGTGGAATTTCGAATTGATGGTGGTGCTTGGCAACCCGCCATTCATTCGCACATGGCGTATGAATACTACACTTATATAGATATGAGTTTCCCTGCAGGAACAGAAGTGGAAGTGCGAGTTACGGATGTTGCGAATCCATTGCTCACTGCTTCGTCAGGAACTTTTGAAGTGAGTGAATACACGTGGGTGGAAGTGAACAACAGTCTTCCATTCACTGCGCGCGATGGTTCCGGTTTACTCAATTACAACAACAAGATGTGGCTGCTCGGTGGTTGGGACCCGCCCTACCATCCGCCCAATTACACGCACAACGAAATATGGAGTTCTGTTGATGGTGCCAACTGGAATTACGAAGGCGATGCCGCATGGGAAGGGCGGCACATTAGCGGATGGATGGTATATGACAATGCGATGTGGTTGGTAGGCAGCGACCCGCAAGCCGGTTGTTTGCGCGATGTGTGGCGAAGCACGGATGGAGTGAATTGGGAATTGATTCTCGATACCATTCCGGAATATGCACCACGGTACAACGCATGTTATGCTCCTCTTGCCGACCGCATGTTGATGTACGGTGGCGAACCATGCGGTGTAGCTTGGCAAGGTCACGGACTTAATGATGTGTGGACAAGTGAAGATGGAATTGCGTGGACACAACTTGAAAACACGACATGGCACGGCCGAGGAATGCAGTTGAACAATTGTGTGGATGACGAAGGCAACTCCTGGTTTCTTGGCGGCTCGAATGATGCAGACAGGCGCTCGTACAACGAAGTGTGGAAAACAACAGACGGAACAGAGTGGACTTTAGTAAATGAATCTGCACCGTGGACGGGCCGCTACTGGCACACCGTGGCATGGTTCGATAGCAAGATGTGGTTGCTCTCAGGCATGGCCACCGGAACCGAAATGGGCGATGCCTGGTATTCTGAAGATGGAATTGATTGGAAAGAACTAAAAGCCCCACTGGAAAATTCTCCTGCAGGAAGTCGTCATGCACTATCAACCACAGTGTATGATAACGCGCTTTGGTATATGTGTGGCGTTGGGACCAACAATGTGTGGAAGATTGTGGATGCATTTGAAACGCACATTGAAGAAGAAGTGAAGGAAGAAATACTCATCGCCATTCCCAATCCAGCTGACGGCTCTTGCACAGTACAAATTCCAGCAAATTGCATGGGCTATTCACTTTGTTTGTACGACATCACCGGGCGTTGCATTTCTTGTATGGAAATAGAATCATCTCAGCACACCATCAGCCTCGCTGAGCTGAATGCTGGCGTGTATTTGGTGCAAGTGAACAATCCGCTGAAGTCATCTGTGCTTGTTGTAAAAAGATAATTGCCATCTTCGCAAGCAATAATTTCTTCTGACAATGAAATTTCATTTCGCAGTACTCACACTGTTGTTTTTAGCCAAACATTCTTGCGCACAAAACATAGTGTACACCATGCCCGCTGAACACACAATGCATGAAGGCACGTGGCTGCAATGGCCGCACAATCATTTGTATGGCCCATGGTATATCGAAGACCTTGAGCCAACATTTCTTCAAATGACGGAGGCGCTAATCGTTGGAGAAAAGGTGCACATCATACTGTATGATGAAAATGAACTTGACTACATCACAGCACTTTTTGATGATGAGAATATTCCAACCACCAACATTGATTTCTACTTACATGAAAACAACGATTGCTGGGTGCGCGATAACGGCCCCATTTTCGTTTTTGATGAAGAAGAAAATTTGACCACACTCGATTGGGGTTTTAATGGATGGGGTGGCGAACACCCGTACCAATTGTGCGATCCCATTCCTGCTTTGATAGCTGCTGACATAGAAGTGCCGGTGGTTGATCTAAGTGCTGTAGTACTTGAGGGAGGTGCTGTAGAAGTAGATGGCAACGGAACATTTCTCGCCACAAAAAGCTCCATCATAAACGATGATCGCAATCCAAACTTGACACAAGGACAAATAGAAAACTACCTCACAGAAAATTTGGGCGTCACAAATTTTATTTGGCTTGAAGGAGTAGAAGGCCTCGAAGTAACCGATATGCACATCGATGGTTTTGCCCGATTCCATGAAGGCAATACAATAGTAACTATGAGCGATGATGACCTTGCTTATTGGGAGGTCCCATCTGATGACATCACCACTTTGTTCACCGCTACCAATGTGGATGGCGAAGGATTCAACTTTGTGCTATTGCCACTTACACAAAATAACGTTGTAACTACCTGGAATGAAAGCGTGCAGTTTCGTGGTTCGTATGTGAACTACTACATTGGCAACACCGTGGTGCTTGTGCCCACATATAACGATCCGATGGATGCAGTGGCAATGGATATAATTCAGGATATTTTTCCAACGCGCACTGTTGTTGGTGTGGATTGCCGCAATTTGTTTTATGGCGGTGGCATGGTGCATTGTGTTACCCAACAACAGCCTTTCAGCGCTGGATTCAACACAGTATTCGAAAGTGAAGATGGTAGTGATAAACAGATACAGATTTTTCCAAATCCTTGCGAATCGTTCATGCAACTGCAAGGTGCAGTGCCTAATTCGGAGTATGAAATTTTTGATACAACGGGCAGACTAATAGTCCGTTCAAATCTGTACAACACTGCTATTGATGTACGCTTACTTGAATCTGGCTGCTATCTATTGAAGAATGGAAATTCCGTTTCATCCTTCATCAAGTTATAGTTCATTTTTTTGATTTCGCTTTGGCGTCATTTTCCTTCACCCTGAACTTCACAATTTCAGTAATGAGTTTCAGCGGCATTGGTTCGCTGAGCGGAAATTGAACTGAGCCTTTGCCTTGTTTGTATTTAGAAAGTTGCGCAGCAAATGCTTCATGGCCTGCAGGTGTGGCATAAAAGCCAATATGGCTTTTGAAAGCTGCGAAATGCACCAAATTTCCTTTGAGATAAAAAGTTGGAATAGCGTAGCTGATTATCTCAACTGCATCGGGTTCAGCCTTTGCGATGGTGGAGCGCACTTGCTGCAATACTTCTTGCACATCTGCGGGCTGCATCCGTATGTAGTCTTCTATGGTTTCAGGCTTTGTCATTGGGTTTGAATATCAGCCATTGTACGCCTTCTCCAAATCAGCTATGATGAGCTTTCTCATTTGCAACATAGCCTGCACAGCACGACCACTCTTTT
>JBJXFP010000166.1:0-3874 GCA_046155615.1 Flavobacteriales bacterium
CGAATTAACCAAGATGATGAAATATCTCATAGCCTACGTTTTGCTACTTACATCATTCACCACAAATGCTCAAAGCTGGCAATGGGCCAAGTTGTGGCAATCAGGGGCTGATGTTGACAACTACCACGTGGTGAACACCACGGATTTGCAGGGCAACAACATCATCGCTTTCATTTATGATGAGCAGAATTTTGATGTGGGCGACTCCACCTACAACACTTGGGGTGGCAATGACATCTGCGTGATAAAGATGAATGCCTCAGGAGATATTATTTGGTCTAACACCTTTGGTGCTAACTCTGCCGACTTGCCCACCGGAATAGCCTGCGATGCGGATGGCAACATTTACATAGCAGGCCACTTCATGGGGACTGTTCTTCATTACGGTAATAACACAGTACCCGGTAACGCAGGCCGCGATATTTTCCTGATGAAAATGAATGCAAACGGAGGCTTTGAATGGGTGGTGACAGGCGCAAACCCATGGCATGAAGAGGCTACTGATGTGGTCGTAAACAGTGCCGGTGAAATACTTCTCAGTGGCAGAGCCAACGAAACTGCGCTCATCGGGGATATGCAACTCTTTGCGGACCAATGGGCGTTGCAGCAGGAGTTTGTTGCAAAATTTGACAGCAATGGCAATGGAATCTGGATTCGTAGTTGCGCACCATCAGACAATTCCCAATTCTATTATTCAAGATCAAAAATCTGCACGGATGATCAGGACAACGTTTACATAACATTCAAATGCTCCGCTGACATTCTGTTTGAAGGTGATACGCTCTTCAACCAGGGCAATCCAGATGTTGCTGTGATAAAGTATGACACGGATAGCAATCCCGTTTGGGCATGGATGGGCATGGGCCCAGGGCACGAAATTGAAACGAACATTGCAGTGGACAACTTGGGGCGCGTTTACACAGCTCTTTTAGAACCTACCAGTTTTACCTTTCTCAATGAGACAACAACGCTGGGGCAGTTTGATAGGGCCATTGCAATCATTCGCCTAGATGAAAACGGCAATG
The DNA here is from genome assembly GCA_046155615.1 of Flavobacteriales bacterium. GTDB lineage: Bacteria > Bacteroidota > Bacteroidia > Flavobacteriales_D > Sanyastnellaceae > JANNVZ01. Next base: position 1,026 of record JBJXFP010000166.1, read on the forward strand.
AAGACAAAATATGGAAAATGATAGGCGATCATTTGAGTACTATTTCTGCCATTCACAAAGATGTAAATGGCCATATCTGGTTTGGTGGAATGCAATATGGGACATTACATTTTCCATTTGGCAACACCACAGCGGATGCGGGCTCAGACAAAGACGGATTCGTAATGCGCTTCAACACAACCACAGATGTATTTGATTATTTCGACATCATAAATGGAGAAGGACTGCAGAATGTCTTTGCCATATCAGACACACCCAACGGTAGCGTGTTTGTATCGGGCTATACCAATAGCAGCAGCAGTTCTCCAACATATTTCGGACTGGCACCGGATATCGAACAAAGCAATCCATTTATGGGTGTCCTCCATCCTTTTCATGCCCGGCTCGATGCACCTGCATGTTTTACAACGGATAGCATCACCACCAGCATCCCAGTTTTTTGCGAAGGGTTGTTACCCGTGGCTGGGATTTCATCTGATTATTTACAGGCCGAATGGCATGACTCCTCAACGAGCTTCAGTACAACAGTTAGTAATACCGGATACGCATTCGTCCATGCACTTTCGCCCAACGGATGTGTGCTATATGATGAAGTGCAATTGCCTGCAGGAAATGCAGTGACCTTCGATGCGGAGGTTACAGATGCCGCATGCTTTGGCGATGCCACAGGCAGCATCATGTTGGATGTAACCACTGGTACTGATCCATTTACCTACCAATGGAATGATGGTGCTGATACGCAAAACAGAACAAACATACAGGCAGGCAACTACACGATAGTTGTAACAGGAAATGATGGCTGCGAGAGCGAACAAGACATTGAAGTGGAACAGCCTGATGAACTCATAACGGAAATAGGATTCGTATGGAATAGTGCAGAGGATAATTTTGATGTTTGGGTGCAGACAACAGGAGGCACACCTCCATACACTTTTGAGTGGCAAGGATTTTTTGCAACGAATGATACCATTTACGATGTTCAGGCAGATGATTATGTGGTAACTGTTACAGATGCCAACGGATGTATTTCAAGTTCAGCCGCGGTGGTTTCTTCGGTAGAAAATTTCAAACAAGCGTCAATTCAGATTTATCCAAATCCTGTAAGCAATGAATTGAAAATCGAAACCTGCTGCACAAAAATTTTGGAAGTACTTCTATTCGACTTTACAGGCAAGCAAATAATTAATGTGATTCCGGGCGATTTGCGTGTGCAAGTGCCGTTAAAGGAATGCTCGCAAGGTGGTTACTTGTTGATGATAAAATTGGAGGACGGCACCTCGATAAAACAAGTTGTGGAAGTTGTGCGGTAAAAAGCGGACCACTTACTTTGAAGTTTGCAAAAGCCAACCTTTAAGTCGCGATCATAAATTCAAAAGCCCTCGCTCACATTGCGTGAAGAAGGGCCTTTTTGGTGTTTCTATTCATTCAAGAACCGGCCACCATCAGCCTGCCTTGCATCATGTGACCAGTATTGTCGATCATACTGTACATATAAAGTCCGGGAGTGATCGTTGACACGTCCATGGTGATCTTCGACAAACCCTGAGCGGGTGTTGATTGCATGATGAGCTTTCCGGTATGGTCATAGAGCGTGATGGTTTGAAGTTGATAACCTTCAGGCATTTCGATCACCAGTGTACTTGTGCATGGATTGGGATAAACATTCAGTGCTGGTTGTGTTTCATTGTTGGCTACTTGTGTGGTGCAATTGGCCTCAGGAAAAGAGATATCATCACACAACATAGGAGTGCCGGAGTAATTAAGAATGGTTGCGCCCTCCTCATATGCTACATAGACACCTGTATTGTCAAGGGCATCATATGTTGCTCCGCTTTTCAGATACAAAGAACCATATGCAAAAGGGCCCGCTTGATAGGTGCCGCCTTCGTCCACATGTATGACGCGTGTGCAGCACATGGTGCTGTCTATAAGAATGCCTCCTGAGCATACATGTGCAGAGGTAAACTGCGTGCCGTTAGGCCCAAGGGCAACATTGTCACTCACCACCAGATCGTAACTCATTACAGGTGAAGTGCACTGCGCGATACCAGTGCCAGCCGTTACAACCATCAGTAATAGAACAAGGGTAAAATTCTTCATTATGTTTTAGTTTGATTTGAAAGTTAAGTCGCAGCACGAAGGCACAAAGTTGCTTCTCTTAGTGTGCGCTCAGCCCACCTTGATTCATACCTCTGGCATTAGACATATTCTTGCCACCAATGTCTTCGTCTGGTTTGTACCAATGTTTTGCACTTGTTTTTATGGTAGGGATTACCATACAACAAACCATTGCGCAGGTGGATAGCATTTCGATGCGGGAGCAACCGGTGTGGAGTCTCGGCAGGCAATATGTTTACATGGCTACCTACACCGATACTGCTGACAGTGTTATTACACAGGAACTCATTACCATACACCCCACTGAAAGGCTGTGGGAGATAGACAGCTCTCAAACCCTTGCAACTTTTACCATCTACTTTGATGCGAAAGACTCAGCCCAGCTCGCACCTTTGCCACTCAATGGAGTGCAGCGCGGCTGGCTCAGGGAATATCAGGAAGGAGTGATGGAGAACTACCAGCGCATTTGGATGCATCCCATTCGTTCCAATCAATATCAATTGACAGAAGTGGCGCCATTTCCTGAAGTACGTTTTCCGCTGCAAGTGGGCAAGCACTGGAGCAGTTCATTATCTATTTACGAGGGCTTCGGAAGTTTTCAGGGCATTGTAAAAAGTGAATACAAAGTAACCAATCAAGTACATAGAAGATACGACTTCGGCACTGCGAGTTGCTGGGAAATAGAGACCACCGGCATACACGACACATTGGGCCTCAGCACAGCCGTGTTT
>JBJXFP010000168.1:0-7079 GCA_046155615.1 Flavobacteriales bacterium
AATATGGTTGTGAAGCATCGTTCAAGCCCATGTTGGTGATCACTTTGGTGCCACTCACGCTGTAGCCATTCACGGTATAGTTCTGCGGTGTTACGGTGATCACCGTGCCCTCATCACGATAGCGTCCTGTGTATGTCACGAATATGATCCCTTTTCTTATCCGGCCATCTTCTCCCACACAATCATCGGTGCCGAAATCGATAGTGATGCTCTTGGGCACAGAAGTGGTGTCAACTATTACTGTGTCTATGCATCCAATTCCATCTTCGCGTATGCCTTCGGTTTGTGCCGACACATCGTCCACTACTTTATACAAATCGCTGAACATGTTTTCGGCCGTGCTGTTGTCGCTGGCGAAAGTGTTGTCCACCACCTCGCGTTCCTTGCGGCATGAGGCAATTGTGACTGCCACGGCCGTAATAAAAATCAAAACTCTCTTTTTCATTTTTACATTTTTGTTGGTTCTGGTATGCAGAATGAAATGGTTGCAAATGGTTTAATCCGCACTCTGCGTTTTGCTCTTGCGCTCGTACTTATATGTTTTGAATGCAAATTCATTCTGACTATCGGCAAACGCCTCGTAGATAAATGTCTTGTCCCAGTCAGCCTCATTGAATTGCGGGAAAAACGTGTCTGCATCAGCAAATTCGGCCTCTACGTGCGTTATGTACATTTCATCTACGATGCCGGCATCCATGGCCAGCCTGTATATCTGCCCTCCGCCAATGATGTACGCACGGTCTTCTCCATTCTCCTTTGGTAGCGTCAGCGCCTCCTCCAGTGTTGTACATGTATAGCACTCTTCATACATGTAGTCGGCATTGTGCGATACAATCACATTGACACGCTCGGGCAGTGGCCGAAATTTTTGCGGAATGCTTTCAAAGTTTTTTCGCCCCGTGATGACGAAGTGCTTCAGTGTTGTCTCTTTAAAAAACCGCATGTCTTCGGTAAGGTGCCAAAGCAGGTTGTTGTTGCGGCCAATCTCATGGTTGCGGCCCATGGCCACTATCAGCGCCACCTTCATAGGCGGGCGCTCAGGCTGTGGTTCTTCGGCTTCCTCTTGCGGGGTGATTAGTTCTTCTTCTTCGCTCATTGGTGTATTCTAAAAAAATATGGATGCTTGATTTTCAAATTGCGCTTGGCTACACTGCAACTTCAGCCTTGATGTGCGGATGCGGATCGTAATTGAGCAGTGCAAAGTCATCGTAACTGAAGCTGAAAATGTCGCGCACTTCCGGATTGATTTGCATCTGTGGCAACGGGCGCAAGGCACGTGTAAGCTGAAGCTGCGCCTGCTCTATGTGGTTGGAGTAAAGATGCACATCACCACCTGTCCACACAAAATCGCCCAGGCTAAGGCCACACACCTGTGCCACCATCATGGTGAGCAATGCATAGCTGGCAATGTTGAATGGCACACCCAGAAATGTATCACAACTGCGCTGGTAAAGCTGGCAGCTCAACTTGCCTTTCTCCTCCCCACCGGGGAGGTCGGGTGGGGCCACATAAAATTGAAACAGGCAATGACATGGTGGCAATGCCATCTGATCTATGAAGGATGGATTCCATGCACTGACAATATGCCTGCGGCTGTCTGGATTTTTTTTCAGACCCTCAAGGAGGTTTTTTATCTGGTCAGTATGCGTGCCATCGGGGTTGGGCCATGAGCGCCACTGGTAGCCATATACAGGCCCCAGGTTTCCATCGGCATCAGCCCACTCGTCCCATATACGCACACCATTTTCTTTGAGATAAGCAATGTTGGTGTCCCCTTTCAGAAACCACAACAATTCATGTATGATAGATTTGGTATGTAGCTTCTTGGTGGTGAGCAGCGGAAAGCCCTGCTGTAAATCGAAACGCATCTGGTAGCCAAATACACTGCGGGTACCGGTGCCGGTGCGGTCACTTTTTTGCGCACCGCGCTCCAACAAATGTTGCAGTAAATCGTGGTATTGCTTCATGCCGCGAAATTATTGTGCGGCCTTCACTTACAAGCGCCTTGTTTGGTCGCTCTTTTCACGAAATATCAATAGCTCAAAAAAGCAGTCTATTTCGTTTTGTCCAACTGCTTTTTTATTTTCTTGAATTGCTTATCAAGCATCGCAGCCTTTTCTTCTGTGTATTCCAAGTTGGCGGCCAGTTTAGCCAATTCCTCATCGTAGCCCACCTGCACAAAGGCTTCTTGCAGCACTGGAAATTCCTGCCCGTCCAAAGGGCGAAAAAGACCCATGTCCAAATCGAATACTTGTGGTTTCTTTTCTTCAGGCACCAAGCGTGTATCCACATACACTTTTTTGTTTACGAACTCTTTGCCGCCAAATACCAATTCGTATTCATGTCCGACAGGCAGATAGAATTCGTAAAGCCCACGGCTGGCAGTATTGAAAGCCACAAAAATTTCTGAATCCTGATAAACGAGGACTTCCACATCGGCAGCGGCTTTACTCGCTGCTGCAAACATGTCCACTTCGTACACAGTGCCCTTCAGGTGAAAGTATTTGCCATCAAGATCTTTTCTGGTTGGTTGTGCCACAGATGTTGTGGCGCATATCACCATGATGAATAGTAGGGTGGTCAGCTTGCTCATCACTTTGCAATTTTTTGGGTTAAGGTTCTATTTCTTCTTTTTCGGTTTATACACTTTTCCGTTGGCCTGCAGTATGCCGCACATACGCGCATTCATTTGGTCGCAGTATTGGTCGTCCCATACTATCACTCCTTTCGATTTGTTGAAGTAAAGCTTGGCTACCGGGGTGAAATTCATGAAGTCCATGCCCATGAAGTTTTCGTCTTTGAATATGGAAATATCTAAATCAAGATTTACAATACCAAACTCGGCAGAACGGGAGAATCCCTTGGCATCAATCTCCACAATTTTGGAAACGTACGGGGCCTTGCCAAACTTGATCTGATACTTGGGATAGTATGTCAGATTGACACTGTATTTTCCTTTCGGACCACTTTCAAGTTTGGTTATCAGTTCGTCTCCACACCATATCTCAATCGGGACATCCATCAGTGGTTTTTCTGAGCTGTCTTCAAGAAAAAGTTCGAACACCTGCCCATGCAGATTGAACGCTTTCAGGTTGTTGTTTTCCTGGGCAGCGGTCTCAATGCCGACCATGGTCAGCAGCGTGAGTGATATGTTCCTGGTCATATTCATTTGGTATTGCGGCATCCGGTGATGGCTTCGCCTATGCGCTCATGAATGTTGTAGATGTGCTGTGTATTCCACACCACGCTATCTTCTTCCTTGCTGTAGCTGGCACGTGCAATGGGCACAGTTTCCAGAAAGTCGAATCCTTTGCATTGTTCTTTGGTAAAGAGGGTAATGTCAATACTGATGGTATAGCCGCGCTTCTGGGTGTGCTGCGCAAAGTCCGTTGCATCCACCTCAATCATTTTGCGCACATAAGGCGCGTGGCCATACTTGACTGTGTACATGTGGTAGAAAGGAAGCTGTGCTGAGTATTTACCCTTTTCATTGGTCAGGATGGTGGCTATCAGCGAATCTTCCTGCCATATCTCCACAGGTATTCCTGCCAGGTGTTTCTCAGTGGAGTCAGCCAGGTTGAGCTCGAAAATTTTTCCGTTGAGTGTTACAAAGTTTTCGGAAGCAATGGCTGGTGTGCATGCTATGCAAAGACATAGCAGAAGCAGGGGTGAAAGTTGTTTCAGCATATTCCAGTTTTGGTTAGTGCCGCATTATACCCCTACAGAAAGTGATAGGTTTCATTTTCAACTCGTGGCACGAAAAACTTAACCCGGACCGGAGTTTGTTTTTTTCTTCTTGTGCTCCGGTTTTTCATGGAAGAAATAACGCAAGTCGGCAGTGAGGTAGCTGCCGTTGAGGCCGTACTGCAGCAACACGGGCACGCGGTTGTCCTCAAGTGTTGCTTCGCTTATACCGATATCGGCAAAGGGGCGGTGAAAAGAAACACCCATGTAGAAATAACCACTCTCCTTAGTGCGGTATTCAAAACCATAGTTGGCCAGCAGTGCAAACTGCATCCAGTTGGTGCGATAGGTCTTCTGGTAAAAGTCGTAGATGTTGCTGTCCACCCGCAGGGTGCTGTAACTGTGCACATTGCTTGGGTACAGATCCACGCTGAAGCCGCCACTTGCATTCATCCAGAGCTTATCGCCAAGGCGCACGTATATCATGCCCTGTACAGGCAGCTCGTAGCCAATGAGGCGAAATTGCATGGGCTGTGGTGCGCTCAGTTCGGGATAAAAAAAACGCAGCCTGTAGTTGCGCTGCACCAGGTTGATGCCTGTCTCCAGGCTCCAGTTCTTAGTAAGGCCTCTGCGTATCACCATGCCGAGGTTGTAGCCAAAAGCCGGGGTGAACTCCACGGTGAGGCTGCTATTGGTGGCTGTTTCCGAGGCCACGCCCAGAAATCGGTTGGGCACCATGGGCTTGAACTGAATGCCCAGGGTGGTTATGTTTTGCTGTGCGCCTGAGGCCATGGCAAGCAAAACACAAAGCGCACTCAGGCTATTATTTTTTCTCTTCAGGAACAAATTCAATGTGTGTTTATTCAATCCATTCGGACACATACTCCAGCGGCTTGCGGTGGCTGCGCGGCCACTCGCCCTGTGGGTAACCCATGTAAAAAATGCCGAGGCATTTGTCCTGTTCATCCAACTTCAAAAAGGCCTTCATCTCATCTGAATAAATGAACTTGGGTGACGACCAGTAGCAGCCCAGGCCATACGCTGTGCAGGTAAGCATCATGTTTTGCACAGCACAAGCTACGGCTTCCACCTCTTCCAGTTCTGCAATTTTTCCCGATTTATCACGCTCCATGCAAAGCATCACCACCACTGACACTTGCTGCAGGCGTTGTTGCAGGCGGTCGTACTTGGCATGTTTGTATTGCTCCGGTGGTGTCTTCGATTTGTAGAGTTCGGGTAAGAAGTCTTCCAGCTTTTTCATGCCTTCACCCATGAATACTTTGAACCGCCACGGCTGCGTCAGGCCATGGGTAGGTGCCCAGGTGGCGTTGGTGAGTATCAGCTCCACTTGTTCGCGGTGCACTTTACGGTCGGTGTATTGCTCAGGCAACAGGCTTCTGCGGTGGCGTATCAGTTCGGTTATTTCACTCAGGTTGAATTTCATGGTTCGCTTGACTTGCTCTGTGGGTGGCCAAAGCTAAGCGGTGTGTTTTGGGGATTCACTTTACAAATCGTTTCAGTTTGTGCTGCCTGAAAAGCGCTTCATCAGCCACACGCCATCCAATATGGCAAGAGTTATCGGCTCAAATCCCCGAAGTAATTCGGCAGGGTTGTTTCTCAACACAAATGGAAACGAGGGCAAATTCCAAATAAGCATTTTGGATAGCGCGGATCGAAATTACAGGACCTGCTATTATGCCTTCAATTGTGCAGGCAGATCATCTGTCTTGTTGCATCAGGTCTGAGTCATCTTACTTCTTCGTACGCGCTTTGTAGTTGTTTTCTTTACTCGACTTCTGCATTATTTTCTTCTCTTCCATTTCCATCGCCTCTATGTTTTTTGACTCTTCGAAATATCCCCTGTTCAATGAGTCCATACGCATGAGTTCTTCATCTGCTCCATATTGATCTGCCATAGAACTGATGTACACCGTATTGCTTTGCAACATGGCCCTGCCATTCTCATAATTACCCAAATCCATTTCACGCATCGCTTGCTCAAGTTGTTCGTTGCTGATGTATGTAGCAATCTGTTGTTTTATACAACGCATTACACCTGTAGAAGCAATGGTATTGTTTAGCACAGGTATCACACCGAGTGAGTGTGCCAACTGCTGCCCGCTTGTTTTCGATACTGCATCGTCATAGTGCAATTGAACATTGAATGCGATGTTGCTATTGAAATTATCGTCTATTTTGAATTTCAGCAATATGCCCTTGCGCTCGTTTGCATAGATGTCGCGCAGGGATATTGTGGCCTTGTCTCCATCCAACACATAATTGCAGCCATAGGCCTTCGATAAGGTAAGCCCTTGTGGTACCTGCAATTCTATTCTGGTGTTTTGTGCTACCACACGCAACATGCCTTCCAGTTCTTTTTGAAACAGCATGGCGATGTCTTCTGATTTCTCAATGAAATAGTAATTGCCGTTGCCCGACTCAGCAATGGCTGTCATCAGATTCTCATTGTAATCAGCACCAAGACCAAAAGTGCTTATCAAAATACCCTGCTGTTGTTCGTTGTTGCTCACGATGCGCGTTATCTCATCCTGATTTATGATGCCCACATTGGCCAGGCCATCCGACAGGAGCAAAACCTTGTTGACACAACCATTGCAAAACGTTTTTTTGCATTGCGAATAGCCTTCCATCATGCCGCCACACAAGTTGGTGCTGCCTTTGTCAGTTATGCTGTCAATGGCCTTGTGCATAGCTGCTTTGTCAGTTGCCGGGCATGATGCGAGCTGCACAGCAACCTCGTCATCATATACCACTATGGATATAAAGTCCTGGGCATTAAGTTGATCAACTGCATACTTCGCAGCACGTTTGGCGTTGGCCAATTTTTCGCCCGACATAGAGCCGCTGCGATCAATTACAATGGAAAGATTGAGGGGTGCCCTTTGCTGCATTTGTGCAGGTATATAGTTGCCCGCTGACACCTCTGCATACAGATAACACTCGCGTGCGGTGGTGTCTGTCCGGTAATAAATATTGTCCACTCCCGCCTTGAAGGTGATATAACCGCGCTGTTGCACCGGCCCGCAGAATGTACTGTCCTGCACAAGGATCATGGGCAGTTCCGGAGGCAATGAAAAATCAGTGTGCTGCGGCTGAACTGTTTCGCGACCTGAGTTCAGGTTCAATAACAACAGCGCAAGGGCCGCAACGAGGCTTGTTGCAGCAAGCGGAGATAGAATTTTCTTCATTGATTGCATATGGTGTGGCTTTTTTATATCGGGTTTAATCAGACAGGTAACGACTTTGTAAATGTAAAATTGTCCGCACCATCAAACGGTGCTGATGAAGCATGGTAAGGCGCGGTTGGATACATTCCACATTGCATATCGTTCAGCCTGATGCACAGAAGTAAGCCGGACAGCGGGCGCAGGTCT
>JBJXFP010000171.1:0-2704 GCA_046155615.1 Flavobacteriales bacterium
ATGCACTTTCGTAAAGTGATTCGCCATTCATTACTGCACCTGCAATTCCGAACTGAGATTTGCGCAGCATGTCCAATATTTCCGACACCTCTGAATACATCACCCGCACGCGAAAAATGCTGCCCATGGTACTCTGCACCACCTTGGAATTGTATAGCTCCACGCAGTCATTGGTGCACATCACCTTCTTTACTCCAAACCAGTCTGCATTGCGCAGTATGGTGCCCATGTTGCCCGGATCACTTATTCCATCAAGCACCAATATCATCTGATCGCTGTGCAGATTTTTGATTGTTTCATTGTTCTGATAAAGCACTGCGATATGCTGCGGGGCAGTAGCAAGGGTGCTCATCATCTCCATTTCGCGCTGTGTGGCAAGTATTGCTTCCGGCATTGTGTTGGCGAAATGTTGGTCAGTAGTATAAAGTGAGTGAAGGCGGAAATGGCTGTTCAAAGCCTCCTCCACCATCTTCCTGCCTTCCACTATGAAAAGGCCCGATTCATTTCTGAATTTTTTCTGATGCAGCGAGCGAACGAGCTTAACTTCTTTTTTCAACGGCAACATATTTGAAACTCTGCGGGCCGCCTTTTGCAGGTTGTGCCCAAATTGCGCTGCAAGATATGCTGCTGTTAAAAGTCATTTTCAAATACTGATGCTTCTGCTTTGTGCCATGCTTATGTGCGCATGCAGCAACATGCGCAACTTAGATGAGGGTCAGACCTTTCTGCGCACGCACCAGATTTCAGTGGTTGGTGCACCAGCGGAATACACCATTGCCAATGATGATTTGATTTCTCTCACCCGGCAAAAGCCAAACAGAAGAATTCTTTACTGGCGATTCAACCACTCTGTTTACCTGATGGTGAACAAAAACAAATTAGAAAAAAGCAGACAACTCGCACTCGAAAAATGTGAACGCAAAAACTCAAAAAGAATAGCCAAAGGAAAACAACTGCGCGAAAAATGCCAGACTTGGCGAACCTTTTGGGCTGAAACCGTTGGTGAGCCTACAGTAGTATTCGACTCGGTACGCATGGTGAAGAGTGCACAGCAGATGAGTGTTTATCTACAAAAGAAAGGCTACTTCAACAACGTGGTAAATCCTGTAGTGCATTACAATCAAAAGAAGGACAAATGCGTGGTGGACTATCAGATACATCCGAATGAACCATACAAACTGCGCAACATCAGCTACAGGATTGAAGACCCAGCAATAGCGGAAAACACAGAATCATTTATCAAGGCGTCCATTTTGGACAGTGCCATTGTATTTGACTTAGATGTGTTGGACAAGGAACGCGAAAACATTACAACTTATCTGAACAATCACGGCTACTTCAACTTTACCAAAGACTACATCAACTATGATGCACAGCGCGACACTTCAAGATGCACCGTGGATGTAACACTGATATTGAGTCAGCCGCTTATTCCAAGCACTGAATATCCTGACAGCCTGGTGGCTATACCACACAAGAAATATTTCATTGGCGATATCTATGTGCATACTGACTATGTGGCTGCGCAGAATTATGCACCTGCTGATACACTGCTCTATGAAGGACTAAAAATTGTGTACACCAAAGTGCCAAACCTTACTCCTGAACTTATCTCGTGCCTTCAGGGCTACCACACCGGTGACTTGTTTCAACGCGAACAATTAGACAGAACTTACAAACGTTATACACAACTCGGAGTGTTGCGTGCCACTACCATACAACTAATACCCGATGAAGAAAGAACCAATGGAATACATACACTACAAACACACATACACCTGTCGCCCTCCAAAAAACAATACTACAGAGTGGAACCACAGGTAACGCACCGAAGCGGCAATATGGGTATCTACGGAAACCTGCTATACAGCAACCGCAATATTTTTCATGGTGCAGAAGCAATGGATGTGCGCATCATCACTGGTCTGGAAGCTTCGCAAACTTTAGTACAAACGGGTAATGCATCGGGCAGCAACATTCAGCGAAATCTGCTATTGAATACATTCGAAATAGGACCTGAACTCACTTATCGTGTTCCTCGCCTCTGGCCGCTGGGCTGCGACTTTATGAAAAGAAGCAGCGAACCTCAGACATCATTCAGTGCCGCTTTTAACTATCAGCAAAGACCTGACTACAAACGAACACTTTCACAACTCAAGTACACATATAACTGGATAGAAAACCCAACAAAAGTTACACGCATCACTTGGGATGTAGTGGATTTCAGTATCATAAAAATCGACAAATCCACCGATTTTCAGGACTTTCTGGAAAGCCTGAACGATAAATTTTTGGCGAACAGCTATACCGACCACCTGATACATGCCATGTCAGGGACACTTACTTGGAATACACAAAAGGCACACATCCAGCGCAAATACTTCTACTCGCGCAGCAGCGCCAGCTTTGCCGGTAACACTTTGCGATTGATAATGCACCACGGGCTGCATTCAGCGCAAGACGATAACGGCAGCTACCTCATTGCAGGCATCCGTTTCGCGCAGTATGTGCGCTTAGAGCACGATATGCGTTTCTACTTCAACGCAAATGAAAAAAATGCCTTCGTGATGCGCATGTATGGAGGTGCCGGTGTGCCATACGGCAACCTGAATGTGTTGCCTTTCGAAAAAAGTTTTTTCTCTGGTGGCAGCAACGGAATGCGCGCATGGCAAGCGCGTACTCTGGGTCCCGGATCCTCGCGTGA
>JBJXFP010000175.1:0-155182 GCA_046155615.1 Flavobacteriales bacterium
CAAGCCCTGCCTGATTGAAGAACTGCATGCGTGTCATGGCCTGATGCGGTTCGGCTTGAGGTCGTTGTTTGAATGAGTGAATGATGAACTTTACAAGATTCGCCAAATCGTTGAGCAGATGAAATGCACCGAAGAGCAATTGCGCAACAAAGAGAATAATGAAGAAGCCTACTGTGAAATTGAAGAAGCCGTAGCTTTTGAAGTCAAGCACAAAATCATTTCTTCGGCTCATCATGTAAAAAACAAGGCACCACTTAACTATGATGAGTGCGATGAATCCCCAGAATACAATGCGTTTCCAGGGTGCAGCGAAATAGCCTGACATGACATACACCCCTTTGATGGAATAGATATAAACCAGTGCGAATAGCACCAATGTGGTAATGGACCTGAACATGGGCGGCTAATGTAGAGGCCGTGCCTGCGGCCAAAGACGGTACTATTATTTGAGGCGCTCAATAGAGTAGGTGACTGGTATAATATTACGGGTGAAGGGACATGCTCAGACATTTTTTCGCGATGCTTCCATCCTTATCAAACCTACCAGCAACAACTCCGCACTGGCCGGATTGCTGGCCAAAGGAATATTTTGTTTGATACAACTCTTGATGAAATGAACCACTTCAGATTCGTAGTCCTGTACTATTTCCGGATCACGAAAGAAGAGCACCATCGAAATTTCATTAGTGTTTACTTTTTCGCTCAGTTCGCGAAATCCGCCTTCGCGGCCTGCGTGTACATGCTCCACATTTATTTCAAAATCCTGATGCTCAAGAAATTCGGCTGTGAGGCCCGTTGCAATGAATTTTCTGCCCCAAACCCAGTCTTTGTGTTCTTTCAGAAATGTAACCAGTGTTGGTTTCATTTTATCATGTGCTATCAGTGCTATGTGTTTCATATTACATTTTGTTGAATTAAAGACTTATTGATTTGTTGATTTGCTGAAACCCGAAACTTCGGTGCTCGGCAAGCAAAAAATCTTGCAATCAACAACTTACCATCTTCCATTTCACATGGTACTCCACCAGTCCGTCAATGGGTTTTTGGATGACACGACCAATGCGAATCCCCGTTTCTTCAGCGGCATTCAGCAGGCATGGCATGAAGTAATGACCTATGCTGCCTACAAAGTGAACAGGCACATTTTTCCAGTTTGAAAAGCACTTCACATGAATATTGATGAAGTGAATCATCCCAGTGGTAACCCATCGCTGAATGTGCGGATGGTCTTTGTGTTCACCAATAAATTTCATGAATGATGCGAGGTAAACGTTGGCATTTGGTTCACGATAAATTTTGCTGATGATTTCATCTTTAGTTGGTGCATATTTCGCTTCGAAGGCTATTCGCAAGTCATCGGGTAGTTTCTTGTAGAAGTACTCCTGTAACAGAATTTTGCCATAGTAACTACCGCTGCTCTCATCACCAAGAATGAATGCGAGCGAAGGAATTTCTTCAAACACCTCCTTGCCATCGAAGTAGCACGAGTTGCTGCCTGTACCGAGTATACAACTGATGCAAGGCTCGCCATCAAATGTGGCCATGGCACTACCAAGCAAGTCATGTTCTACATGTATGTCTGCATTAATGAATACACGCTTCAAACCTGCCTGCATGATCGATTTCATTTCTATGGTGCTGCTTCCGGCTCCATAGAAGAAGATTTGCGTAACATCATTTGCTAGTGAAGCCAAGTCAGCATTTTCGCGCAAAGCTTTCTCTGTTATATCAGGATTGTGGAAGTAAGGATTGAGACCCATTGTCTCAAGGTCGCCCTTCCTGATCCCTTTTTCGTCAATCAGAGCCCAATCGCATTTAGTGGAACCGCTGTCGGCTATTAGTATCATATTTTATTTTTGTTGAGTTCTTGATTTTATGACTTGTTGATTTTGTAAATCAGCCAATCCACAAATCTGAAAATCTATATATGTGTAATCAAATCGCAAACACGCTGCGAGTACCCTACTTCGTTGTCATACCAGCCCATTACTTTCACTAAGTTTCCATTAGCTGATGTAAGTGCCGAGTCGAATATGCATGAATGGAGATTGCCAATTATATCAATAGAGACAATGGGGTCTGTGCAATATTCCATAATGCCCTTCATGGAAGTTTCTGCTGCTTCTTTCATTGCGGCATTCACTTCATCTTTCGTCACCTCGCGCTTCAGAATGACCACGAGATCGGTAAGTGAACCATCCGGAGTTGGAACACGCACGGCCACGCCATCCAATTTTCCTTTCAATTCCGGTAATACTTCGCCAACAGCCTTTGCTGCACCTGTGCTGGTGGGCACCATGCTGAGCGCTGCAGCCCGCGCCCTACGCAGGTCTTTGTGCGGTGCATCGTGCAGGCGCTGGTCGGCAGTGTATGCATGCACCGTGGTGATGTATCCTTTCTCAATGCCAAATTTATCATGCAGCACTTTGGCCATCGGTGCAAGACAATTGGTTGTGCATGAGGCATTGCTGAGTATGTGATCGTCTGCTGTTATGTCATTTTCATTTACCCCAAGCACAATTGTCTTTACGCCACCTGTAGCAGGTGCACTGATGATTACTTTTTTCGCCCCAGCTGTTATGTGTTTTTGAGCGCCCTCCTTGTCTGTAAATATTCCGGTTGACTCTATCACCACATCCACATTCAAGGCTTTCCAGGGCAATGCGGCAGGGTCCTTTTGTGCATACACTTTTATTGCTTTTCCATTCACCACAAGGCTGTCGCCACTGGCTTCTACCTTCCCGTTGAATCGGCCATGCACACTGTCATATTTGAGCAAGTGGGCTAGAGTAGGCACATCGGTAAGGTCGTTGATTGCTACTACTTCTAATGCTCTGTTTTCAATAAGGCTTCTGAAACACACGCGGCCTATTCTGCCAAATCCGTTTATTGCTATTCTATTCATTCTTATGTTCTAATTGTACAATTAAATTCGTACTGTCTATTGTGGGTTTTGTTTGTTGTTTACTCTTTTTCGGTACTTCAGTTTTGGATACTGTAACAGCTATGTGAAATCACTTTTGCTTATACAACATTTTCAAATCGAAAGAATTCGCGCTATCCTCAGCTCATCTCTGTTGGGCAAGTTGCGTCTGGTTACAGCATCCTCTAAAGGCGTATATGTCTCGCGGTCGTTTACTATTCCTATCATCACATCTTTTCTGCCTTGAAGCAGGCCTTCCACTGCGGCCACGCCCATGCGGCTTGCCAGCACGCGGTCGTAGCAGCTTGGCGCACCACCGCGCTGCAAGTGACCAAGCACTGAAACGCGCGTCTCATACTCATCATATTTCTCATTCACCTTCTTGGCTATTTCATAAGCACCACCACTCTTGCTGCCTTCGGCCACAAGGACTATGGAACTGGTCTTGCCACTTTCTTCGGTGCTTCTCAGGGTCTCCACCAAATCATCCACACTCATTTCGTCTTCAGGCAGCACTATGGCTATGGCGCCTGTTGCAATGCCAGCCTTCAAAGCGATGAAGCCGCTGTTGCGCCCCATTACTTCTACAAAAAACAGACGGTTGTGCGAAGTGGCCGTATCGCGAATCCTGTCCACTGCATCTACCACAGTGTTGGTGGCGGTGTCAAATCCAATGCAGTGATCGGTGCCGTACAAATCATTGTCAATAGAGCCGGGAATGCCCATCACTGGCACTCCAAATTCCTGATGGAAAACATGTGCACCGGTGAAGGTGCCGTTACCGCCAATGGTTATCAGCGCATCGCAGTGGTGTTTTTTCAAATGCTCAAAAGCTTTTTCGCGACCCTCCTTGTGCATGAAATCTTTGCTGCGCGAACTCTTCAGTATGGTGCCACCTCTGCCAAGTATGCGGGCCACACTGCGTTCATTCAGTTTTTTGAAGTCGCCCTCAATCATTCCCTGATAGCCCTGAAAGATGCCTTCCACCTCTACATGGTTGAAGGCACATGCGCGCACAACGGCACGAAGTGCGGCATTCATACCCGGTGCATCACCACCGCTTGTAAGTACTCCTATTTTTTTCATTGTCATTTATCGATGCAATCTGCAATTGATGTTCTTTGCTTCGGGGGCTGCGAATCAAATGGCAAATGCTAATGATTTGGTTTCGAAAAATTTCAGGGCCGAACTTAGTGTTAAATATACACTTAGTGAAACTTGCTGCAAGTTTTGTTCTTTTGGCGTGGAATAAATGAAATACTATGCCGGTTAAAACAATAGAAACAGAAACCAATCCCATGGATGTATCAGTGGATTGTGTGGTCTTTGGTTTTGATGAAAAAAAACTGAAAGTGCTGCTGATAGAACAAAAGCAGTTGGGAAAAGACAAGCTTGTAAGTCACTTGCAGACTGCCTTGCCCGGTGATTTGGTGAAAGATGACGAAAGTTTTGACCATGCGGCCGAGCGTGTACTGCAGGAGTTGACATCATTGCAGGGCATCTACCTGAAACAGTTTTATGCCTTTGGCGATCCTGATAGAGTAAAGAAGCTGAAAGACCAGGAATGGCTGCGCACATTCCGGGCACATCCTGAAAGGCGTGTGGTAACAGTGGGCTACTACTCATTAGTAAATATGGACGAGTACAAACCGCGGGCATCCAGCTTTGCAAGCAAGGCACGCTGGGTAGATGTGTACGAAATACCTGAAATGGCCTTCGACCACAACTCGATAGTGGACAAGGCACTCGAAATGCTCAGACATGAATTGGTAGCTGACAACATTGGCTTTGAATTGCTGCCTGAAAAATTTACGCTGTCACAATTGCAGCACTTGCATGAGATAGTATTAGACAAAAAACTAGACAAACGCAACTTCCGCAAGACTGCTTTGAAGATGGAGCACCTGCATCCACTGGATGAAAAGCAAAAGGGCGTGCTTCACAAACCAGCTCAGCTGTTTCAGTATAAAAGGAAGAAGAAATGATAGTGATGAAGATTTTTATAAATGCCAGCAGATTACTCTTTTCGGTGATTGCTTTTTCAGTAAGTGTATTTGCGTTGGGTCAATCATGGCCCTCATTCACTCCGCCATTCACTCAAACCGAAGTGTCAACCATATACATCACCATGCCTGAAGACAGCCTGCAACAGATGATTGATGGACAATCTGACGAGCATGAATACATAGCACAATTTGGTTTTCAATCATCTCAGTTAAATGACACTTTGGAGAATGTGTCCATCCGTCTGCGCGGCAACACAAGTCTGAATGCTGCTAAGAAATCGTTTGCTATTTCATTCAACCACGAAGCAGGAGTGGGGCAGTGGCAAGAGATAGAACAGATGAACCTGATAGGCCAGCAAAATGATCCTTCATTGCTCAGAAGCAAGCTATGTCACGACATGCATAGGTATATGGGTGTGGCATCTGCACGTACTTCTTTCGTAGCGCTCTACATCAATGATGAATATCGCGGACTGTATTTGAATCAGGAGCACATAGACGAAGAGTTTGCGAAAAAATATTTTGATGCACAGGGTGACGGCAACCTTTACAAATGCTCATACCCCGCTGATTTGGACTACATAGGCTCAGACCCTGATGAGTACAAACTGGCTCCCTGGGGCACGCGTACTTACGACTTGAAGACCAACGAATGGAGAGATGACTACGCTGATTTAGCCGCATTCATTAGTGTGCTCAACAATGCATCACTCGCCAATTTACCTTGCCAACTGCCGCAGATATTTGATGTAGATGCTTTTCTGCGAGCCGCTGCTGTAGATGTATTGTCTGGGAACTGGGATGGATACATCTACAACAAGAACAACTTCTATCTATACCAACATCAACTTACCGGACAATTCATTTACATCCCTTATGACATGGACAATACCTTGGGCATAGATTGGGTTGGACAAGACTGGACAGAGAGAAATCTATACAACTGGTCGCCTTCATCTGAAGAACGCCCCCTGTTCAAACGACTGATGCAGGTGGATGAATACCGCGATCGGTTTTCGTATTACGTTCAGTTTTTGATGGACATTTATTTCACAGAATCAAATGTTGTGCAGTTGGCTGAACAGTGGCTAGCACTCATAGCTGATTATGTGGAAAATGATACATATTATCCTTTAGACTATGACTATTCCTATGCCGATTTTTCATCAGCAATTACTGATGATATTGATTTTGAAATCTATCCACACACCGACTTTAGCATAGCGGACTATGTGCAGGCACGCTCTGAATATGCCTTGGATCAATTAGAGAATTTCCAATTACCGGGCACCATCGTTCATTGGCTCTACCATGATGTATCACCAGAAAGTGCAATAGGTGAAGTGACAATCCACGCATACATAACCAACGGTGAAAATTGCCAACTCATGACCAGCGGCAATGGCGTTTCTTATACTGAACAGACTACCTTCAATGATGAAGGAATAGATGGAGATGAGTTGGCAGGTGACAACCTTTACACCTACCATAGCACAACATTGGCAGGTGATAAGGTGTATTACAAATTGATTTCTGAAGAAGGCAATGCTTATCCATGCACTTTCAAATTAGCTTGGCATACGTCAGCGCCAGCCGGGCTATACATCAATGAGGTGATGGCGGAAAATGATAATAGCATAACTGACGAAAATGGCGAACATGAGGACTGGCTTGAGTTATGGAATGGCACTACGGCATCTATCAATCTTGATGGTAAATACCTGACTGATGAATTGCAGGATTGGAACAAGTTTCCATTGCCCGCTGTGAATTTGCCTGCGGGACAATTTTTATTAGTGTGGTTAGACAATGAGCCTGAGCAGGCAGCGCTGCACGCCACTTTCAGACTGGGCAGTAACGACAACAACATTTGGCTGATAACTATGCAGGACGGTTCTCCCCGCCATCAGGATGCGTTCTGGCCATGTATATCGCAAGCAGATTTTTCGCAGGAAAGAATAACAGATGGAAGCAATACTATCATGACCACCAATGCACCAACTCCCGGCTTGACTAATAGCTTCGTTGATGTGGCTGAGCTATCATATAATCAAATTCTCGCATATCCCAATCCTGCCCATGATAAGATTTATTTCAACATCCAACTTGAATCTGTCGAGCTTATAGATTCCACTGGGAGAATTGTGATTCAAGACTCGAAATGCATGAGGTTAGCAACTGACAGAATAGAACGTGGAGTCTATTTCTTGCGGATGAATCATATAATTGTGCAAGCTGTTGTAGTCAACTAATTCATCCTTCTCACATTTATGGCCAGCGCCAACTACTCTCATTGCATTCCTTTTTTGCCTGTAAAAAATCTTGAAGAGACCATCAGTTTCTATCGTGATATGTTGGGCTTTACAGACGAATGGTATTGGGGAACACCCGCTACGGATGCAGGCATTTGTCGCGATGGTCTTGGGCTATTGTTTATGCTCAACAGGGAATATTGTGAAATCATCAATAACGAAAAGCAACGCTTCGTTATCTGCATTTTTGTTAGCAATGTGGACGAGATTTATCGGGAAGTGAAAGCAAAGGGAGTAACCGTTGTGACTGAGTTAAAAACAGAGCCATGGAATGTGCGCGAATTTGCCATTTTGGATTGTAATGGCTACATTCTGCGTATTGGTGAAGGTGTGGAGAATGAACCTCACGACACACACAGCAGATAATCTGAACGCGCTAAATCCAATATTCACTGCCCAACCCTGCAACTTAGTCAATTACTTTGGGACTCCTTTATCAGACGCTATCTGTGAGTTACGGGATGAACCATTCCATTTTTACTCAATTACTTTGCACCATTCAAAAAAATAAATTACCTGTGAATCGTATTTACTACTCTGCCTTTTGCCTATGCGCATCCATTATCTTTTCAAAAGTTTCCACCGCGCAACATCCCAACTGGGCTGCCTTGATGCGCAGCGACAGCCTTTCCCTGTTCGAAATGGAGCAACTGCACAATGCTCATTGGCCAAAACGGCCTGGGCAAAAAGGTCAAGGCTTCAAACAATTTGAAAGATTCAAAAGCCTGCATGAAGGCAGGCTGACGGACATCGGAAAACCTGTCAGTGGTGAGGATGTGCTGCGCCAATGGGAAGAACTAAAAACATTCAACGGCAACAGATCAATTGCAGGCAACTGGCAATCTCTGGGTCCCATACTTGATGATGTCACTACACGTGATCATATAGAAGGTGTTGGTCGCGTGTCTTGCATCGCATTTCACCCTACTGATGCCAATATCATTTTTGCCGGGGCACCCGCAGGAGGCTTATGGCGCAGCTATGACGGTGGCTCATCCTGGAGCAGCAACACAGATTGGTTGCCAACACTTGGCATAGCATCTATTGCCTTTAATCCCGAAAATCCACAAATAGTGTATCTCGGAACTGGCGACTATGATGCAAGCGACTCACCAGGTATGGGTGTAATGAAAAGCGAAGATGGTGGAGAGACATGGGAGTTTGTAAACACAGGAATAGCATCGCTTATGGTGCCATGCATACGTTTTGAGCCGGGCAGCAACGATTTATGGGCGTGTACCAATGATGGACTTTATGAGAGCACTGACGAAGGAGCAACATGGACGATGATCAGCGAGTTTTCAAATGATTTTGAAGACCTCGAATTTCATCCTACGGATGCCAATACAGCGTATGCGACTGCCCAGGGCAAATTGTATATAACGCATGATGGAGGAGTGGAGTGGGACACACAATCAGCCGTGGTAGGCACCGGCCAGCGCATGTTGGTAGAAGTAACAGAAGCTGCACCCGATGTAGTTTACATTCTAAAAACAGGTACTTATGAATTCAGTGGTTTTTACAAAAGCTCTGATATGGCTGCCAGCTTTATTGAGATGAGTGATGAGCCAAACATAATGGGTTGGGCTGCTGATGGAAGCAGCAGTGGCGGACAGGCCTGGTACGACCTGTGTTTCGAAGCTGACAACATGGATTCAAATACGGTTTATGCTGGTGGAATAAGGCTCAAAAAATCTACTGACGCGGGCACCACATGGACAGACATCAACCCAAACTACGTGCATGTGGACCAACACTATTTGGAAATGAATCCACACAACCACGACTTGTTTGCATGCAACGATGGTGGACTTTATCACTACGTGGACAACACAGAATGGCTTGATATAAGTAAGCACATTGTGAATGGTCAGATATACCAATTGGGTCAGTCACCTCACAATCCGAACCACACACTCACAGGTTTTCAGGACAACGGCACAGCCGAATATGATGGAGTCTTTTGGCGAAGGCGCGGTGGTGGCGATGGATTCGAGTGTGCTTACGACCATAGTGAAACAGGCTATCGTTATGGTTCCATTTACTACGGAGCTATCTACCGCACCACACCCGAAGTAGTGAATCAAAAAATATGTGGCGATGAGGAGCTCGGCATAAATGAAGAAGGCGCATGGAATACTCCATACAAACTACATCCGGCTGACACCACAGGCAATACACTTTTTGTGGGACTAAAAAATGTGTGGCGCTGCATAAACATAAAAGAACCAGAGAAGGACAGCATAGATTGGAAACGTGTAAGCAACAACCTGGGTGGTAACAATTCTATTGACCTGAATGAAATAGAAATAAGCATGAGCAATCCGAATATTGTTTATGCCACAGAGCCATCCAAAAAACTTTTCATCACACACAACGCACTTGCAGACAGTGTAATTTGGACGAACCTCAGCAACTCGTTGCCCTCTTATCTGGTAGCTATAAATGCTATCGAAACGCATCCTACTGATACCAATGTGGTGTACATCTGCTTTCACAATGATGTGTACAAAAGCCTTGACCAGGGCCTGACATGGATATTGCTTAGCGAGAATCTGCCTGACATTTCAACCAATACGATGGTGATAGATACGAGCAGCTACAGTAACGAAGGATTATATGTAGGCACTGATATGGGCGTGTATTACATAGACACCACCATGACTGAGTGGATCAACTTCAGTGAAGGACTGCCGATAAGTTCCCGCATTACAGAGTTAGAAATATTTTACGGCAGCACACCATCACAACACAGATTGAAAGCAAGTACCTATGGACGCGGCCTTTGGGAAAGTGATTTGTACAGTGCCGAAACCAACAATTTCCCAGCAGTGGCAAGCATTGCAGCTTCCAACTCAACTACTGAGGCCTTCAGCAATTTCGATGTCAATATTCTCTTCTATCGCAGCTTGAGCGAAACTGATGTAAGTGGCTTCGATGCTTTGAGTGATATAGAAGCATACAACGCTGAGGTAATGAGTATAAGTGGTGGGCCTTCCAACTATACCGCCACCATTCAACCAAACATCTATGGTGAGATAAAACTTGTGGTACCCGGTGGCGCAGCTACTGATGTTTTGTATGGACTTGAAACATTTCACAGCGATACACTGCGCATGTATTACCTGCCTGCACCTTCAACCCTTGGTCCTGATGGCCCCGGTGGAGTGGGCGAGGCAGAGACCGTTGCATTCTGGTTGCGTGCTGATATGAGTGCCAACGGCACGCAAGGCACAGTGCAGCAATGGACCGATGTGATGGGCAACAACTATTCAGCGGAACAAGCCAACATGTCAGAGCGCCCCGCGCTTTTGGTGAATGGCATCAACGGAAATCCAGCGTTGCAATTTGACGGCATCAATGACTACCTGTCATTAGAAGATGTAGTGCCGGGCAGAAGCATGAGCGCATACATGATGGTAGAAACTGACAGCATTGGGTTCAACCAGCATGGTTGGTTTGCCAGTGCGCGCAGCGAAAACGGATACCTGATGCATCCATGGAAGGAGAGCACACAATACCATGGCGATGTGTATGACCTGGAAGGTGAAAGCAGCGGAGCCAGTTCATTCTACATAGGCGATGCGGCTGCACCACACATCTATGGCTTCATCTATCAGCAAGACGATTATCACCAAACTATGCAACAAGTCTTTGATGACAACTACTACCCAAACAATGGAGTGGATCTTGGCCAGCGCAACAACACTACACCAATAGAAGAAATAAGAATTGGCTGGGATTACGAAGAGCGATTTGGTAAGGGCCGCATTGCAGAGCACTTTGTGTATCGCGAAAAATTGCAGACAAGCCACCACCGTATAGTGAGCAACTATATGGCTGCCAAGTATGGTATAGACATGGGGCCACTGACGTTATACAACCACGATGCACAAAATCAGGAAGTGATAGGTATAGGCAGAGAAAATGAATATGACTACCACCCCGTGGCACAAGGCAAGCAAAACATAAGAATAATGAATGCCACCAACCTGAGTGATGGCGACTACCTGCTTATAGGAACTGATAATGCGAGCATGGTCATATTACCAGAACTGTATCCCATACTTACTCCTCGCACGGAGCGCACGTGGGCTTTCACCGAAACCGGAGATGTGGGCGTTGTTACTATACGTATCGCCACAAGCGAGTTCGACAATTTTCAAGACCTCGGTATCATCATAATGGAAGGTGATGAGTTTGTGACAGGAGGAACAGCAATGTGGTATCCGCTACTCATACAAGGCCCTGTGCTCGAAGCACAAATTGATTTTCCTTCATCGGGAGTATTTACTATTGGGCAACAACCAGTAGTGAGTGTTGCAAATCTTGATTATGCAACAGCCACTATTTATCCCAATCCGGCAAACGAAGTGCTCAATGTGCAGCTACACAACGCATGGCCGGAACAATGGCAGGTGGAAGTAAGAAATGCGATAGGGCAATTGGTACATATAACTATGACCCAAGGAAAAATATCTACTATCGATGTGAGCACATTCGCCTCAGGCATCTATGTGGTGGATGTGCGTGTAGATGGCCGTGTGGTGATGAGGCAGAAGTTGATGATAGAGTAGTTCTCTCTACCTCCAATACGATAGGCCGCATACTATTCATCGGATATTACTGTAGTAATTCCTTTTGCATTCTGTGCATTACTTTTTTCAAAGAAGCATGAGATAATGAAATTAAAATAGATGAAAAAAATCTATCCCATAGTTGTTTGCCTTGCCATGATGCTGAACGCAACACCCGGCAGGCTTATTGCGCAGACCGTCCGCTTCTACGTGCCGCCCGTTGTCGCTATGGATTTGGACACCAACGTGTGGGCCTTGCCCTACACCACGCCCGACTATTGGCTGGCCAATACCTACCATCATGCAGGCAAAGTTGTCCTGCGCAACAAGGTGAATGGTCTCACCTTCACCATCAGCGTGGGGTATATGGACACCCTGCAGTTCAGCAGCGAGTACTCTTTTAAGAGCATGTACCCCCCCTTGAAGGAATGGAAAGACGCAGGCACTGCTAAAGCCTACAGCGAAATGGAAAACTCCTATGGCGGTGGTGGCAAAGAGAAGCTGCTCTACATCGACCGCCACATCAGGCACGTGGCCATCTACTACCGCACCAATTGTCCGCTGTATGATGCCGCCATGGGTGAGGAGGTAAGAAAAGTGTTGGAGAAAGTCATCTTCGTAACGCCCCAGGAGATAGACCGCGCAGCCGGATATCCCAAGCCCACCACCGAGCTTACCGAAGCCGTCATAGCCACACGGCCCGTGCCCAGCGACCCCTTGGCTAAGTTTGATCCCAAGGTTTGGATCAATGGCCACTTTCATGATTACAAACACGGCTTCACCTATGCCGCCTACCACGATGCCAAGCTGAAGCAAGTGGACCACCGCCTCACCAAGCGAGAAAAAGAAATGCTCGCCTTCAACATCCACCAAGGCAACCGCGGCTTTGTACTTTTAGACTCGATGCCGGGGAACAGCAGCTATGGCTATGGCAATGTCTCCAACACCCTAAAGTTTTGGGACGAATACAAAGGAGCCACTAAACTGCTGGAAATGCGCAAATACCGCTCGCGCACCGGCCTCAGCCGTGGCGATACCCATGCATGGAACCTGCTGCGCAGTGATAGTGCGTGGAATATCTGCTTTGCAAAACTGAATGCCGACACGCTGCAGTTAGTGCATCATCGCTATGAGCAATTCCGCTGGCAGATGGAAGGTATCTATCTGGTCAAAAAGTATTATGACAGCTTTGGCTACGCGAACAACTACCAAACCGAACAACGCTGGCTAAGTGACGACAAGCACCTGTGGATGCTGGGCGCCCGACACAATGTGCCCGCTAGCGGGTTAGTGACGGAGCAACCCACCACCTACTACCTGGTAGATACCGACAATGCACAGGGCGAAATGGCGGTGCTGGAGCATCCCACCATTGCCCAATACAAATACATGGCAGTGCTGCGAGAAGACCTCACCGCGAAAACCACCGACACCACCGGCACCGACAATTGGTGGTGGCGCGGCCATCACGCAGCCATGGTGGTGTATAGTCCTTATGAAATGCTGGGCGGTCATGAATATGATTTGAACGCTTCCCGACTCTACCATCCCCCTTCAAGAAAAGATGCCCGTGCCATGTTCGAAGCCCAGCCCTACGACATCATTTTCAGCTCCGGCCTCATCGCCTCCGATTTGGATAAAGATGGCAACACAGAATACTTCAGCGTATTGGTAAGCAATGGCAAAGTGATAGACCTGCGCCTCTGCTCCCACATAAGCGACACCCCCCAAGTGCAAACCGATATGAGTAAATGGGTACCGCTGGCTATGCAACACACACTGGTGGCCGATATGATGGCATGCACCACCAAAGGCATGCAGGGTATCATCAACGCAGATCGCTACAAGCTCAAGGAAGAAGAGAATGAAACAGAATATGCCTCCATCCACGACTACGACTATTACAATAATTACAGTTATGGTGAGCCAAGAAAAAAGAAACAGCCACGTATGAAGTTAGAGGTACCATTCAATTATTCTGACAGGTATTTCTATCGTTCAGAGTTCATCTTTGACATAGCATCGGACAGCGTCTTCCTTGCAGAAAACATGCGCTATCCCGCCAAGGAGAAGCAAGCGAAGAAAGGCTGCGTGGTAGCCATCCCCTTCGAGGTCAAGGCTGATGGCACCATCACCAATATAGACACCACACCTGGCGATGCTGCCACCGAACCCTTCCGCAAAGAAGCCATCCGCCTGCTGAAGTTGCTGGGCAAGCTGAAGCTTTCACCAGAATATGAGAGATACTATGGCAACGCAGGCACCTCGCCTGAAGCAGAAGCCTACAAGCCTGCCAACCCAACACCTAACACCAAGTTGCAATTCATCCTCCACTTCATTCCCTAAGCCACATTGATATGAAAAAGAATAATACTGTTAAAGGTTTAAGGCCCATCCCTGACTCTTCCCAAAGGGAAGGGAAGTACGTGAGCTACTTCCCGTTGCCACTTTCAAAACCCAATCACCGAGCCTTGCAGATTTCCCTTCCCTTTGGGAAGAGTCAGGGATGGGCTGTAATCATGCAAAGTTGCGCTGAAGCGTCCACAGTGTTACATAATACAAAGAAGGCATCAATTCATTTATTCAGTAGGGCAATTAGAATTAAGTAAATGCACTCAAAAACAGTAACAATTCTATTGGTTCTTTGCGCCCTTAGCAGCGCAGCCCAAAACAACATGGCCACCCTCTACCTGCCACCCGTAGCCAAGGTGCAGTTGGACACCACCGTGTGGAGTTTCGACACCACACCACCGGATTACTTTCAGATGTGCAATTACCTCTCCGGCCAAAGGCCAAGTGTGGTAAACAAAAAAGACGGCTATCGTATAGAGTTGCGCCTTGAGTGCGTTGGGCGCGAAGCCATCCTCGAAGCCAAGGAACGGGCAAAGCGGAGAAATGGATTGTCGGCAGATGGACGCATCATCCAGATAAAAGGCGAGGGAACAATGACGGTGTTGTTGGATGAAGACTTTATGCTTTTGATATACATCAGCCAAGTCCGCGTGTCAGGCACCGTGCAGCCGGGGGTAGAGGAGATAGCCAACAATGTGCAATATGTAACTCCGGCTCAGATGGATGCACTTGCAGGTTATCCGCTACCTGCTAACACCGACAAAGGCAAATTGATAGCACAGCGCAAAGCAGAAATGGCTGCGTACGTTAAACCGAAAAAGGACATTTACATGGACCACCTCTTGCTGCTCGATTTGCAAAAGCAATTCACCTTTAAGAAATATGTGCAGCTCTTGAAGCGCGATGTGAATGTGGACTACAGCGATTGCGAACTGGCCTTTGCCTGCGAAGCAGAACAATACACCGAAGACATGCTGTGGCTGAACACTTTTCTGCAAGCAAAAAATGAAAAAGCAAACATCCTTGATGATGACTTGCTGATAGAGACTTACCGGAAACACACCGGCAACGACAGGGCACGTGCCAGTGCCATTTCTTCCAGGAGCAAGGGTGACGGCCTCATCATGGTTTATATCAACGAGCCCTCAGTCACCCTTGAGGCCTGCACCCGCGCAGCAGACGGAAACTATAAAACCTACTCGGAAACACTCTTGCCCGAGGCATATACACGGCATTACAATGGCTACTCATTGCAGCAGTATTCAGATGATGAGAGATTGGATGCCGAGGCCATTGACCTCAGCTCTTTGGATCATTCGAACCATACCCTCACCTTCATGCGTCAGAATAACAAATTGCAAATGGATGGGCAGCGGCAGGTGCTTGTTTCAGAATATCCCGACTTGTATATGTTGAGTGCAGAATATCAATTGGACAGTGTCATACGATTTACTGTACCGCCCTTGGTGTCCAAATGCGATGTGCTTTTTCAGTGCCATGCTCACGACCGTTTCAGTTCAAATGTGTTAGCGCAAATAAGAACATCCAAAGGGAAAAAGGCGATAGACTACAGCCGATACGATGGCATACCAAGCTTTCTGATTTACGATAGGAGAAAGAACCAGCCAGCCATTACAAGCGATACGGAAGACACACCCATACCCGCTAACAAGCGACTATACAGAAGTCATGTGCTGGTGAGCGACTTCAACATGAATGGCGAACCGGAGTACTTTCTGTGTTATGCGCAGAACGGCCGTATTGTATTTGCAGATATGTATGAGGCCAAAGGCACCTCCCTGTCAAAAGTGAAAAATGCAGAACAATACTTTGACGACATGCTGCAGATACCTATTGTGAGTGACCTTACCGAACGCAGCGCAGTAGCCATCACTTGGTACTATGTAAATCTATATAATAGGGAAGAAGTTGAATCTGATTATGGGGATGATTCATATCCGGTGGAAGAGGTAATGATGGTTGATGAGGATTACGGATATTACGATTTAGCAGCAGAACCGGAAATGCCATACGATAGCTATGGCAACAGCGGAAGTGGCGATGGCACTGGCCAAGGTACAGGCAATTATGGACCACAGCAAAAGAGCACCACCACCACACCCGCTGGCAAGGCCTACTACACCAGCACCGAGTGTCGCGTACCCGCTGCTTATACCGGAGGTTACAAGTCCATGCAAGAGTTCATCAAAAAGAATAAAAGCATTGAGAAGAGCAAGAAAGACCGAGATAAAACCATCACCGTGTTGGCCAATTGCGAAATAGATACCAACGGCAAAATCAAAATGCTGGATGCTACCTGCGACAGCAAGCACTGCGATGCATACATAGAAGAATGTAAACGCATCATCGGCCTAATGCCGCGTTGGTCATCTGCATCAGTGGACAGTGGGCGTGTGGTGATGCGCACCACACTAGCCATCAGCTTTTGATCAGAATACTGCTTTAGCTATCGCCTGCGTACTCTTCGCCTTACCCATCGTGTAGTAGTGCAGCACAGGCACTCCTGCCTCTTTCAGTTCTTTTGATTGTTTGATGCACCAGTCAATTCCTATTTGGCGCACATCAGCATCCGTCTTCGCTTTCTCCACTAATTGCACTAATTCATCAGGCAGATTGATATGGAAGAAATGAGGAATCACATTCAGTTGCGCTTTGGTCGCCAATGGTTTTAATCCGGGAATTACCGGCACATTGATGCCATTCTCTTTACACTCTTCCACAAACTTGAAGTAAGCGCGGTTGTCGTAGAACAATTGCGTAACGATGTACTCCGCACCCGCATCCACCTTCGCTTTGAGGTAGCGCAAGTCTGCCTTTCTATTAGGCGCTTCAAAATGTTTTTCAGGATAGCCCGCCACACCAATGCAGAAGTTTGTTTTGGTCGTGTCTTTCAGGTCAGGATCTAAATATTCACCCTTGTTCATGAGCGCAGTTTGCTGCACGAGGTCCACCGCATAAGCATGTCCGTTGGGGTCAGGAATAAATCGTCCTTCGCTTTTGATAGGGTCGCCACGCAGCACCAGCACATTGTCCACACCCACAAAGTTCAGGTCAATCAATGCGTCTTCGGTGTCTTGCTTGGTGAAGCCACCGCAGATGATGTGCGGCACAGTATCTATCTTGTAGCGATTGGTAAGTGCAGCACAAATGCCTACTGTACCAGGGCGTTTACGTACCACTTGCTTTTCAAGTAGCCCATTACCCGCGTTGCGAAACACATATTCTTCTCGGTGGTACGTCACATCCACAAATGCGGGAGAGAACTCCATCAGTTCATCCATCGTTTCAAAAATGGAATTGATGTTTTGTCCTTTCAATGGAGGAAGAATTTCGATGCTGAATAGCGTTGATTTTCTGTTGGTGATATGGTCTATTACTTTCATTTTTCTACTTGTTGATTTTTTGATTTGGAGACTTGGAGATTTATGACTGTTCAATCAACCGGTCTCCAAGTCAATAAATCAATAACTAAGATTTGGCGAAAGCCATTTCTCGGCTTCTTCTATTGTGAATCCTTTTCGTTGTGCATAGTCTTCCACTTGGTCTTTGGTGATTTTCCCCAGCCCGAAATACTTGGACTGCGGATGCGCGAAGTAGTAACCGCTCACCGCAGCAGTCGGATACATCGCAAGGGAGTCTGTTAGCTCGATTCCGGTATTCTCCTCCACATTCAGCAAACTCCAAATGGTTTTCTTTTCCAGATGATCAGGACATGCAGGATAGCCCGGTGCTGGCCTGATGCCTTGATACTTTTCCTCAATTAAATCTTCGTTCGTCAATGATTCATTCTTCGAATAACCCCAGATTTCTGTGCGCACTTTTTTGTGCATGTATTCAGCAAGTGCTTCAGCGAGTCTGTCGGCAAGTGCTTTGGCAAGAATGGATGAATAATCATCATGGTCAGCTTCATAAGCCTCTACCATTTTGTCCAAACCAAAACCTGTGCATACAGCAAAGCATCCGATGTAATCTTTCAATCCGCTTTCAGCAGGGGCGATGAAATCTGCAAGAGCGAGATTGGGTTGTGATGCTGTTTTTTTGGTTTGTTGCCGTAAAGAGAAAAACGTTTTTGGTTCTTGGTTCTTAACCCCCAGAACTATGTCATCCGTTTTCGTATTCGCTTCAAACAAACCTACAACAGCACGCGCTTCCAGTTTTTTATTTGCGACAATGTCTTTCAACATCTCTTGCGCATCCGCAAAAAGTTTGGTGGCTTCGGCACCCACTACTTCATCTTCTAAAATTTTAGGATAGCGCCCAGCAAGTTCCCATGTTTGGAAGAAAGGTGTCCAGTCAATAAAGGGAACTATCTCTTCAAGCGGAATGTTACGGAAAGATTGCAAACCGAGTTGGTTCGGTGTTATGATGTCTTCTTTTTTGAAATCGATTTTCAGTTTGTTGGCGCGTGCTTCTTCTATCGTGAGAAAATTCTTCAGTGATGTTTGTGCGGCATAATTCACCCGCACCTTTTCATACTCACTTCGCGTATTTGAAATGAACTCATCTTTCGAGTCGACACTGAGCAGGTTACTTACAACAGTAACTGCGCGGCTAGCATCCAATACATGCACCACAGGGTGCTCGTAGTGTGGTTCAATCTTCACTGCGGTGTGCACGCGCGATGTAGTCGCTCCTCCAATGAGCAAAGGAATATTCAGTTTCCTGCGTTTCATCTCTTTGGCCACGTGTATCATCTCATCCAGAGATGGAGTGATGAGGCCTGAGAGGCCAATTGCATCTACATTTTCTTTAACAGCAGTATCAAGAATTTTTTCAGCGCTCACCATCACACCTAAGTCAATGATGTCATAGTTGTTACATGCAAGCACAACGCCCACAATGTTTTTACCTATGTCATGCACATCGCCTTTTACTGTGGCCATGAGGACACGGCCCGCACCTTTCGATTCATCAACTTCTGCTGCTCCAATATTATTTGCCTTAAATTCTTCTTTCTCTTTTTGCAGATAAGGTTCAAGATACGCGACTGCCTTTTTCATTACGCGAGCAGACTTCACCACTTGTGGCAAAAACATTTTCCCGCTTCCAAACAAATCACCCACAATGCTCATGCCTGCCATCAGTGGGCCTTCTATCACATGCAATGGACGGCCATATTTCTGTCGAGCCTCTTCGGTGTCTTCGTCTATGAAGTCAATGATGCCTTTCACCAAAGCATGTGACAAGCGGGTCTCAACCGTGTCATCACGCCATGCGAGGTCTTGTTTGTTCTCGCGTTTGCTAGCTTCTTTGTTTTTGTCAGCGTAATCAAGAAGGCGTTCCGTGGCGTCTTCCGTGCGATTAAGCACTACATCCTCCACAAGTGTCAACAGTTCTTTCGGAATTTCATCATACACTTCCAACTGCGATGGATTTACGATGCCCATGTCCATTCCGTCTTTTATTCCATGATACAAGAACACAGAATGAATGGCTTCGCGCACACGGTTATTTCCTCTGAAGGAAAACGAAACGTTAGAAACACCGCCACTGATAAGAGCACCTGGTAGATTTTCTTTTATCCATTTGGTAGCTTGAAAGAAATGCACCGCATTGTTGCGATGCTCTTCCATACCTGTGCCAACCGGAAAAATGTTTGGGTCGAAAATGATGTCGTGCTTATTGAAGCCTACTTTTTCAGTGAGCACATTGTACGCCCGTTCACATATTTCAATTCTTCTTTCGTAAGAATCTGCTTGTCCTTCTTCATCGAAGGCCATTACGATAACAGCCGCTCCGTACATCTTTATCTTCTTCGCTTTTGCTATGAAATCTGCCTCGCCTTCTTTTAACGAAATGGAATTTACTACAGCTTTACCCTGCACACACTTTAAGCCCGCTTCAATGATTTCCCATTTCGAGGAGTCTATCATGATTGGGATTTTTGCTATGTCGGGTTCCGCAGCAATCAGGTTGAGAAACTTGGTCATAGCATGAACACCGTCAATCAAGCCCTCGTCCATATTCACATCCAGAATCTGCGCACCACCTTCGACTTGCTCACGCGCAACGGCCAAAGCCTCATCGTATTTATCTGCTTTGATGAGTTCAAGAAATTTCTTTGAACCGGTTACATTGCATCGTTCTCCAACATTGATGAAATTGGAATCTGATGTGGCGACAAGTGGTTCAAGGCCGGATAGCTTTAGTTTGTAGCTGGCCACCTGTGCGGTTGTTTGTTCTATTGTTTCTGAATTAGACACGAATTGAAAGGGGTTTATACGGATTCCATAAGATGAATTTTTCTGGGAGCATAATTCGAGGCCACTTCCGCAATTGCTTTGATATGCTCAGGAGTGGTGCCGCAACAGCCACCAACAATATTCACAATTCCTCTTTCGAAATAATCTTTCATGAGCATGGCCATGTGTTCTGGAGATTGGTCGTACTGACCCATGGCGTTGGGTAGACCTGCATTGGCATAAACACTCACCAAACATTCTGCATGGTCACTTAGAATTTCGATATAAGGTGTTAGCGCTTCAGCACCCATTGCGCAATTGAAACCAATGCTCAACAATGGCACATGCGAAACTGAAATCATGAAGGCCTCAGTTGTTTGGCCTGAAAGAATGCGCCCGCTCGCATCTGTGATGGTGCCTGAAATCATGACTTCGCCTTTTTCCTGTGCAAACAATTCAGGCCGTTCTTCCTTCAATTCTTGAATTGCATAGAGACATGCTTTTGCGTTCAAAGTATCGGTGATGGTTTCTATCAACAATGTATCCGCTCCGCCAGCTAGCAAACCTTTCGCTTGTTCCTTGAAAGCAACAACGAGTTGGTCGAAAGTGATGGCGCGAAATCCGGGATTATTCACATCAGGCGACATGGAAGAGAGCTTGGTTGTTGGGCCAATGCTGCCTGCAACAAAGCGAGGCTTCGCAGGATTTTTCTGCGTGAATTCATCAGCAACCGCTCTTGCAATTTTCGCTGATTGGTAGTTCAATTCATAAGCAAGATGTTCCAAACCATAATCAGCTTGTGACACAGTGGTACTGCTGAAGGTATTGGTTTCAATGATGTCTGCTCCAGCTTCGAGGTATTGTTTGTGAATCTCTTTTATCACATCCGGGCGTGTAATACTTAGCAAGTCATTGTTGCCTTTTAGCGGATGCGAATGGTTTTTCAATGATTCATTTCTGAAATCATTTTCTTCCAGCTTGTAACGCTGAATCATGGTGCCCATGGCCCCATCGAGGATGAGAATGCGCTGTTGTGCGAGTTGTTTTATGTTCATATGCACTTTTTTATGGTTATTCCACGCAAAGCGTGAAATGACATTTCGCAAGCGGGTGCTTTATTATGAATACTCGGGTGGGATGTGCGCATGATGATTGAATGAATCATCATTGCCTCATCTCCCCTCGTATAATCTTTGGCGAGGTAGGAGTTGGCACCCGGCTTTAACTGGGTTGCCAGAAAATCACAGGGCCTAATCCCTCCGTTCTTCTTGATAAAGCGGGGCGAATGTAATGCTTCTCACAAAAGACTATGAATTATTTTGCTGTCAAGATTTGAGCATTGAATCATTTTTATCAAGCTGTATTGCATCTTGCAGCACGTTTTTTTTAATTCTATTTATCCATGAAAATTCTCCCTTTCCTGTTTTCATTCTTATGTTCAATTGCTTTGCATAGCCAGCCATTGCCGCTTGAATTCGAATTGTTTGATGAGGATTACAATACGTTGATGAATGACACTGTTTTCTCCGATGAAGATTGGGATGATGGATATTGGCAAATACCAATAGGTTTTGATTTTCACTATATGGAACAGGTGTATGATTATGTCTATTTCTTTGGTCCTTTTGGTGGGTTTGGCAGCGAGTTGTGCATGGGTGAATACGTGAAGGATGGCACTTACGATATGCTTTGCCCTGCTTTGATAGATGTGAAAGATGCCCCTGGCGATGAATTGAGTACAATGAGTTATGTTACAGAAGGCACAGCACCGAGTAGAATTTTTAAACTTCAGTGGGCCAATTGCGCGATAGTTGGAGATAAGTCGAACGAAATGCGGGTGAACTACCAGATGTGGTTTTACGAAACCTCTAACTGTGTTCAGTTCAGATATGGGCCTTCAGTCAGTTTCAACGTAAGCATTACGGGTTTCATTGGTGTCCCAGCTTTTTTGGGAAACAACTGGAACAGTGTCGCAACAGGTAATAATTGCACAGGCCTATGGAATATGACAGGAGATGTGAATGATCCGGATTTCAATTTTTCGTTTGGTTCAGATGATCTTTTTATTGAACCACATTTGGACGAATTGCCAGCAGAGAGCACAGTTTTCAGCTTTTGTGGTGATTCATCAACAAGTGTTCATGAGATTGAAACTATAGTGCTGGTATTTCCAAATCCAGCTTCGGAAGTTTTGCAGTTGCGCTCAGAACAAAACATTGAAATGCTTCAGTTATTTGATTGTACGGGAAGAGTAGTTGTAACTGAAACAGTTCGCACCGGCAGGTATGAACTTGGCATAAGTTCGCTGCCATCTGGTTTATATAGCATCCGTTTGCAAATGGCTAATGGTGTTGTGATGAAGGAATTCGTTAAACTTTAGTTCCGCGTTTACTCGCTGGCAAATGAGAAGTATTGCCA
Organism: Flavobacteriales bacterium; assembly: GCA_046155615.1. Classification (GTDB taxonomy): domain Bacteria; phylum Bacteroidota; class Bacteroidia; order Flavobacteriales_D; family Sanyastnellaceae; genus JANNVZ01. Next base: position 22,792 of record JBJXFP010000175.1, read on the forward strand.
AAAAATGGTGATGACGACTTGCATCGGGGCGCGCCTTTTACATTTGCCGCCTCAAAAAAAAATCCATGCCTTACCTATTTACATCAGAATCAGTATCTGAAGGACACCCCGACAAAGTAGCAGATCAGATAAGTGACGCACTTATTGACAACTTTCTCGCATACGATCCGCTATCCAAAGTGGCTTGCGAAACACTTGTAACTACCGGCCAGGTGGTGCTTGCCGGTGAAGTGAAATCTGAAGCTTACCTGGATGTACAGGAGATTGCCCGCGATGTAATCAAGAAGATTGGCTATACCAAAAGTGAGTACATGTTCGAAGCCAACTCATGTGGAATACTCTCGGCAATACACGAACAATCACCGGATATCAATCAAGGTGTAGAAAGGAAGAAACCTGAGGAGCAAGGTGCCGGTGATCAGGGGATGATGTTTGGGTACGCATGCCGCGAAACAGACAACTACATGCCTCTGCCGCTGGAATTAGCGCATTTGCTGCTTCGCGAATTGGCTGCCATCAGAAGAGAAGGCAAAGTGATGAAATACCTGCGCCCTGATGCGAAGAGCCAGGTAACAATAGAATACAATGACAACAATCAACCGGTTAGGATTGATGCGATAGTGATATCTACCCAACATGACGACTTTGCCAAAGACGCTGTGATGCTGAAAAAAATCAAAGATGATGTTATCAACATACTTGTGCCGCGTATTATGAAAAAGCTGCCGAAGCGCGTGCAGGCTATGTTCAACAACAAAATAAAATATCACGTCAATCCGACCGGAAAATTTGTGATTGGTGGTCCTCATGGCGATACAGGCCTTACCGGCAGAAAAATTATTGTGGACACTTATGGAGGCAAAGGCGCACACGGTGGTGGCGCATTCTCAGGAAAGGATCCAAGCAAGGTTGACCGATCTGCTGCTTATGCCACACGTCATATTGCCAAGCATTTGGTAGCAGCCGGAGTTTGTGACGAGGCACTTGTGCAAGTAGCCTATGCTATTGGAGTTGCACAACCTGTGGGACTCTATGTGAATACCTATGGCACTGCCAAGGTGAAGTTGAGCGATGGAGCCATTGCCGACAAGATTGGCAAAATGAAAGAGTTTGATATGCGCCCTTACTTCATAGAAACGCGTTTCAACCTGCGCACACCTATATACTCTGAAACTGCTGCATACGGCCACATGGGCCGAGAAAGCAAGGTGGTAGAGAAGATTTTCAATAAAGGAAAAAAGCAGGAGAAGAAAGTGAAAGTGAAACTATTTCCATGGGAAGAACTGAATGCAATAGAGGCGTTGAAAAAAGTATTTGCAATCAAATGACTTGATTCAATAACGAGAATGGCCGGACTTGTTTCCGGCTTTTTCATTTGTTTTCCTTTAGTTGATAATCGCACACATCACAATCCGCCATATGAAATGGCTGCCCGGTCTTAATCAATGTGTGCAGGTGAAAATCAATGGTATCCGGAAAATCATTGAACCACATGTCGCGCACAACCAATAACCGTGGTTGCTCAAAGAATGCTGCGGCTGCATTTTTATCACGCGCTGCAGGCATGTAGTAGGGCAGGGCCTTGATCTGTTCCGGATTAGTACAAGAATAGATGTAGGTATTCCAATAATTCCCGGCAATACCAACCTTGCCCAATGCACCAAACTCACCAGCAGTTACAATCCGGGGCGTAAGTGTGCCAGGCCAAACGCATGCATGATGGTAATAACTGCCCAGACCACCAATAGCAACTGTAACAAGCAACGTTACCTGAACAACGATGCCCCGGAATGATTTCGATTGTGCTATCCAATTATCAATAAGTAGAATCAAGAGCACCATACCACTGATGTATGAAGCATTAAAGAACCTTCGTTGAACAAGGTTGTCAGCCACATGGCTGCTACAAACCACTGCCCCAAGTACCAGAACAAAATCAAGAAGGAAAAACAGCATCAACCAGTGTTGAAGAAGCACCTTCAACCAGACACGACCACGCAGTAGCAAGATAGCAACTACACTTAAAATTCCATAGCAGTAAATGCTCGTAAATGGCTCATTGCCCCTGAACAAAAGCAAGTCAAAAAGTGTGAATGCAAGCACAGAAATGCTATTGCACACATGGCTGAACGAAGCAAATTGGGCGTACTGAAAGTGGCTATCAGCATTTGCTTTTGCGAAGGATATGAACAGACATGCAGCAAGGAGCACAACTAAGGCAATGCTTCCTTTAATGATTGCAACTCTTGAAAATGATATTGACTTGAGGAAAAATTCATACAACACAGATACAACAATCAACGACAGGGTACTTATCGCGGCCAAATCAGAAATCCAGCAGGCGATGGACATGCCAGTGCATGCTATAAAAAAATAGAAATAACTTTTGAAAGAAATGGTCTTTGATGCCAACCGAAAAAATGCAATGGCAATGAAGATGAAGCTGTAAGAAAGTCCGGGCCAGAATTGAACCAATTCCAACATACGCGTGGGGGGCAGAAACCAGATAACGGCCACAATCAGTTGCAATATTCTTGATTGAATCAAACTTCTAACTGCGAAATATCCGGCAAGTAGAATGATGAAGTGAACCATGGAAACACTTATCGCAGCATCTGCACCCGCACGAATGGGGATTTGGCTTAGCAAGGGCACAATGCTGCCGTATCGGTCCTGACCCCAGTAATAAAAGTCGTGTGGCAATTGAAACGTCTGACACATGAGGATGGTAATGGCGTGATCAGAATTCAATGCGGGATAACGCACGTAGGAATACAGCATGAATGACGCAAAGACGATAACAGTCAATGCTACCCACCATATTGCTACCGACATTCTATTGCTAATCATACAAACGCTTGCTTTTGAAGTGCGTAAATTTTATCAATTTCAAAGTGGCAATATGAATCATTTACATTCGCCATCATGCGCTGCTTCTCACAACTTATTGTTTCCATTTTTATCCTTACCTGCTGCACAGTGGCTTGTGCACAGTCAGACACTGTATGCGTTACTGAACCAGAAAAAAATTGGGAAAAGCAGTTGCTCAGAGAAGGCAGCCATGTTGAGCATAACCGGAATGAAATATTGCGTGTAAAAAAATGGCATTGGGAATGCCTTGGCCCGAATGAGCAGCCTGCCGAATTGCATCCCGGAGGATTAGCCTTACCCGCCTATGCGAAGGGCAGAGGCAATGGCACAGGCCGCATCAACTATCTGTATCTGCATCCAAAAAAACAAAACAGACTGTGGGCCTGCTCCCCTACAGGCGGAGTGTGGTACACAAAAAACGGAGGACAGAAATGGCTTGAAGGCGGTACAGACAAACTTGCTGTATCAGGTGCAAGCAGTGTGGCCGTAAATCTCAGAAACCCTCGTCAGTGGGTGCTGAGCAGTGGTGATGGCGATGACCAGTTCACAGAATCAACCGGACTGTGGCGCACCAAAAACAATGGCCACACATACACATGCATCAATGGTTTAGATGCTCAAACATCGTTGCCTTTCGGATCAGGCCGCGGCTTCATCAGTGAGGTGGTGTGCAGCCCTTCCGATTTTAATCTGCTGTTTACAGCCACCAGCAAAGGCTTGTGGATGTGCCATGATGCCAGCAACAATAAAACACTGAAGTGGAAACGCATAGCAGAAGGCAATTTTTTCGATATTGAAGTTATTGACCGAAAGGACCCGGATCTGGACATAGTAATAGCTGCGGGCGAGAAACTGATGTTGAGTTACAATGGTGGTGAAACGTGGGAAGAATTGAAAGCACCAACTCAAGAACAAAATGAACGATTTGCTTTCATGCGAATGAGTGTCAGCTATTCCAAAGCCTTGCCCGGGTTTGCATATATCGGCCTTACATGCAGTGAGCGCTGGGAAAGCAGTCCGCAGGGCGAAGGCCAACTCTATTTGCTTGATTTGAAAACAAAAGAATGGAAACACATTCGCTCGCTGCGCGATGACATGTGCAACCTTATACACACACGAGCTCGTGCGTTTGCAGCGTCCCCGGTTGAACCCAATTTGTTGATGTGCGGCAATGTATCGCCATTGTACCGCAGCACAGATGGGGGCTATAATTTTTCAAAAATCGAAAAAAACCAGATGCATGACGACTGCCACCACATAGCATTTGCCAACGATGGTAAAACTGCCTGGGCCACACACGATGGTGGTGTAAGTGTGAGCTATGATGCAGGTATGACATGGCAGGCTCGCGACAATGGCATTGGTGCGGCCAACATTTTTGGCGTAAGCACAGGACAGCAAAAACAACCACAGGTAGCCTATGGCGGATACGATGTAGGTGGCAACTTGCTGCGCAACAACAAGTGGTGGCATGTATCCTGGGGCGATGGATTCGAAACCATAACACATCCGAGCAATGCAGATGTGGTATTCACTACCATGCAAAATGGCCAACTGCAACGCACAGATGATGGTGAGCACTTTGACCATGGACGCAATGCCAATGCAAAAACGGAATGGCATACATGGATAAGAATGCACCCTAAAGAGAACAACATCATATACTGCGCAGGCGCACTGCTGAAGCGAAGCAACGACCTTGGGCAGACATGGGAAACAATATTGGATGTACGCAAACAAAACCCGGAACTATATAATGCATATAAATTCTACCTGAGTGCTGATCATCCCAACGTAATGTATGCGTATTGCTTAGATGAAAAAACCAAAGTGAATCCAAAAATTTTGCGCACATTCAATCTGCTGGAAACAGACGCGTCTAAAATTGTGTGGGAGCAGATTGACGTTCCGATGAACGACTGGATTGCCTCCATTGTGATGGATCGCGATGATGCACACAAATTTCATCTCCTTTACAGCCATCCGTACAGTGACAAGAAACTATGGTTTTTCGACAGCATACAATACATTGATATGAGTGCAAACCTGGGTCATGCTATTTGCGAAAGCATGGTGATGCAATCCGGTGATGCACAACGCATTTATATTGGAAGTTCTTATGGTGTTTTTACCAAAATCAAAAATGAAAGTGAATGGACTCTGTTGCTCGGACTACCAGGCACGCACATCAAGTCTATGGACATAAACTATGTGGACAATAAGCTGTTAGTGGGCACATTCGGCAGAGGTGTCTGGCAGTGCAATCTGCTGTTGAGCGAATAACTCATTTGTTGTATCTGAAAAGAACCTTGCGGGCTGTGCCGCTTCCATTCACAAATGCAGTATTACTCAAATCGCTATATGCATATTCATAAATATCGCCTGAGATAATTGAGTACACCTTGCCTGAAATTTTCTCAACGGCAACGGATGTGGCCACACCAATGGCAGTGCTTGTTGCTTCTATTTCAATATCGTTATTGTATCGCACAAGGTTGTTGTTGTGAGCCACAATGAATGCGCCATTCAAGGCAGGCCACAACCCTGAACATGGAAATTGGTTGTAGAGCGTAAACACACCGTTGGTAGCATTGGTAGCGGCATTGTAAATCTTAAAAAGCGAATTTGAATTTTCATTTCCTGCCAGCAACACATGTTCATTATCTATTGCATGCAGGCCCATTATTTCATGGCTCATGGGCAAGTCGAGCGATTGCATCAACTCACCAGTGCTTAGCAAGTATTGAGCAATGTGGTGTGCAGTATTGGTGATGTTTTCGCAGTGTGCATAGAGGTAGTCTTCGGTTATTTCCATGTGGTTTGCTGTGTAGCCGCCAGGCAAGGTGATCTCTATGGTGAAATTGCCATTGGTCGAAGCACTGTAAATAGTATATTCATCAGTGCTGAAATACAACTTGTGCGATGACTCATCGTTTGCGGTGCAATTGAAAAATACATCGCCAAAAGTGCCTGTACTAAAATATTGGCTACCTACATACGCACCCGAGTTGCCTTGTCTTATTTCAACCAACTTGCTGCTTTCTTCAAAATGATAGAGACGATCATAGCGGCTGTTGATATGAACATTACTGACCTCACCACTGAATACCCATTGTGATGTGATAGTGGAGTTGTCCAAAATATTTAAAGAATAAAAATCGCTGATGCTCTGTGTAAGTACAAAAGTGGTTTCTAATACTGTGGGACCTTCATACAAAGTTATTTCTCTGAAAGCGGTCATTTCATTTTCGCCATCGCTGACTGTGATGGTGATATAATAGGTGCCAGTAACAAGGTGTTGGTCGTTGTGCACCAAGGTGGTGGCTATGTGTTTTTCACGTCCGGCATTGGCATAGTTTATCTCTTGCAAAAATTTCTGACCTGCTGCATTGGTCACCGTCACTTTTATACTTTGCAGATTCACGTTGTCACTCACATGCGCGCTCACACCTATCACATCTAAGTAGCTGTATGTGCTGCCGGCAGACGGGCCGGTGATGTTGATGTAAGGTGCGGAAGTATCATCATTCTTTTTACAACTTGCAACAAGCACCATGACAATTGGCACCAGCAGGAGAAGTGTTGTGTATCGCATCATGCACAAAGATGAACAATTGATTGGTTTTGTTGCCTGCCATTATCTCTTTATTATTCCATCTAAAACACGTCATCTGCGGTCACTGACATATACGTAACAGGAAAAAGCCGGAGCATGAATTACTGTCAGGAATGCTAAAAAAACGCAGGCAATAAGGATGGTTTGGTGAAATAAAAACGGAGGCCTCTTAAAATCTGAAAGTACGGAATCAGAAGTTTTCAGCAAACAGAGCGCGTGAAAATGCATTGTGATTTGTGCCATCATTTTTTTCAATAAAAAAAACAATGCTATGAAAAATTTACTTGTAACAACAATGACTACAGCACTGATGCTCTGCACAGGTGCTGCTGCCATAGCCCAGGAAACAACTGCTGCTGCGGCCACCATCGCCATCATGAATATAGATGCCAAGGGCATGGAATACGATGGAGTCACCATTGCTTACGTGGTGCGGCTTGAGGTGGACAAGACACAAAAATTTACAGTGATTGATAAGTATGAAATGGCTGACGTGTTCAAAGGCGCGGCTTTCACCATTGACAATTGCTTTAGCAAAACCTGCCTGGTGAATGCGGGCAAATTGCTCAATGCCGACAAAATATTGAGCGGTGACATCACACGATTTGGCGAAAAAATAGTGGTGACACTGCGGCTGGTAGATGTGCAGAGCGAAACCATAGAGCGCAGTGATGCTACAGAATACCTGAATGTGAAGGATGAAATGCAGCGAATGATCGAGATTTCTGTAAAACGACTTTTGCAGATAGAGCCTGATCCTTTGACGGTGAGCCAACTGATAGACTATGATGTGCCGGTGGCCAGCCCCAAAACAACGCTCCGGCTGAACGGGCCGCGCATGGGTGCATCCATTACCACAGGCGAAACGGGTGCACGGCTTCGCGCTTCAAAAGATGATGGTGGTTTTGATATGTATCGCACCACTTTCCAATTCGGATATCAGCAGGAGGTGCAGTATTTATCTGCCGGTGATTTTCAGGCGTTGATAGAATTTGTAGGACTCGTAGGCGGACTTGAAAATGGGCGCTTCGTTCCTTCACTTACCATGCTCAATGGCTTCCGGTGGGGTAGGCAGGGTTGGGAGTTTGGCTTTGGGCCTACACTGCGTTTTGTGCGCAAGGCCGAAGGCTTTTTTGATGAAGAAGGCCTGATAGGCCCACAGGGTGAATGGCACTTGGCCAACGACTGGGCGAGTAACGCACCCGAAGATGACAATGGTGACCTGATGAAAAATCCGTACAGCCTCGTAAATAGATTAGACAGCCGCGGACTGGTATATGGCTCCACAGGCCTCATCATAGCCGCGGGCCGCACTTTCAGGAGCGGCTACCTCAATGTGCCTGTCAACTTGTATATATCACCCCGCAAAGACGGATGGATATATGGCTTCTCCTTTGGTTTCAATGTGAATAAGAAGCCCAGTGCGGAAGGGTAAGGGTATTCGTTATGAATGTTACCCCTTTGCAGGAGGGTCGGGAAAGGTGAATCGCAGTCTGGCTAAACAGCGATTTTTCATCACGAAACAATTGAGTCAATTTTATAAATAAGAAAATCCCCCGCACTGTAAAAGGTGCGGGGATTTTTGTTTTTGTGTCCATAAAGACAATTATTTCTGAACGGCCGATAAAGGAGAAGGCAGGCTTTGTATATGTTTCAAAAGTTCTGCCTCTATATTAGGATGCACACGATAAGTAACTTCCTCTTCATCTTTTTCAGCAGGTTCTACCACCATCAGTCCCATTGCTTCAAATAATTCAAGTTCTTTTTGATAGACTTCGTGAAATGCGGAAGGCAGGTCTCCCAAAACCATTTCTATGAGACTTGACTTTTTGAACGATGCAATTTTCCATAGCAGTTGCATATTGTTAGCACTAAGATGTAGCCATCTCTTTGCATCAAATGCTTCTTTGAGTTTTTGTGTTCTTGAGTTTTCTTCTTTTTGTCTTCGCTCTGCCTCTTGTTGTATGAAATATGGGTCTCGCCTTTTCCACTCTTCATTATACTCTTCAAGGTGGGTAGCACATAGTGTATTGAAAGGTTTATTATATTCACTTCTGCTTGAGTACAATTCTTGCCAGACTTCGATCTGGCACTTCCCACAAGTGCCTCGGTAAATCTCTGCACTTGAATAGCTGAAAACCAATTTGTGAATTGTATCCGATTGCACCCCATATTCAGTTGACAAAAGTTTTAGGGTGTATTTGAATTTGGTTCCATCCACTTCCCAATACTTTTCTATAAGCTCAAGTATTTCAGGCAGGACTGATTCAAAAATTGTATATCGGATAACAAGTTTTGAAGATTCCATAAGGTCAAATCTATAAAGATTTTTTACCCAATCATCCCCCAACCCCGCTTCACAAACTCCGTCAAGTCCTCGCCCTTCAGCAATCCTTTGGAGAGCAGCGCAAGGTCAATGGCCTGTTTGAATTTCTCTTTGTTTAGTGTCGGCTTGCCTTCAGCATCCATCACCAATGCTGAGAACATCGGGTGGTTCGCATTGGCCACCAGGTTATACATCTCCGGCAGCACACCGTAAAAGCCGCCTCCGCCTCCCATGGCGCTCTGTTCTTTCATTCTGCGCATCCACTCGTTTTGTGTAATGGTGAAGGGCGCGTCCGTTGGGCTTTGGTTTTCCCACTGCACTTTGTATTTGTCCTTGTTCACCAGCTCTTCCAGTGCGGTGGCAAGGTTCTTCTTCTGCTCATCGTCCAGCGCACTTATGTTGTTTTCGTCTTTCTCTATCAGCTTGCTCATCACATCCGCATCCACCCTGCGGAAGTGCAGGCCGCTGTTGGCCATTTCCACTTTCTGTATGTAGTGGGGGGTAAGGGGGCCGTCCATCAGCAGCACTTCGTAGCCGCGCTCTTTCGCTTCGGCTATGGTTGAGTGGTGCTCTTCTTTTGTATTCGCATATAGCAAAATGGTATCGCCCTTTTTGTCCTTCTGCGCATCTTTCACTTTCTCCTTCAGCTCGTCCAGTGTGTAGTATTTGTCGTCAGCACTTTTGTAAAGGGCAAAGGCCGTGGCCTTCTCCGCAAACTTCTCATCGGTAAGAATGCCGTATTGAATGAACACTCCAATGTCGTCCCATTTCTTTTCGAAGTCGGGGCGGTCGTTGTTGAACATGCTCTGCAGCTTGTCCGCCACCTTCTTGGTGATGTGCGCTGCTATCTTCTTCACGTTCGCATCTTCCTGCAGGTAGCTGCGGCTTACGTTCAGCGGAATGTCAGGCGAGTCCACCACGCCATGCAGCAGCGTAAGGAAGTCAGGTAGTATGTTCTTCACCTCATCGGTTATGAATACCTGGTTGCTGTACAGTTGCACCTTGTTCTTCTGCACCTCCATCGTGGCCTTCATCTTGGGGAAGAAGAGAATGCCCGTCAGGTTAAAAGGATAATCCACATTCACATGAATGTTGAACAACGGCTCATCAAAACTCATCGGGTACAGCTCGCGGTAGAAAGCTTTGTAGTCCTCGTCCTGCAAGTCCGCAGGTTTCTTCATCCACGCAGGGTGCGTATTGTTGATGATGTTCGGTACATCTATCTTCTTTGGGTTCTCGTGGTCTTTCTCCTCTTCTGATGCAGCATCATCGTCCAGCCATTCCGTGCGCGTGCCAAACTCTATTTGCACCGGCATGAATTTGCAATACTTCGTCAGTATGCCATTGATGCGCTCATCTTCCAAAAACTCCACAGAATCATCCGCAATGTGCAGCACGATGTCAGTGCCCGGCTCCGTGCGGTTGCCATCGTCCATAGTGAAGTTGGGCGAACCATCGCAACTCCAGGTAACCGCTTTAGAATCTTTCTTGTGCGAAAGGGTATGAATGTCCACCTGCTTGGCCACCATAAAGGCGCTGTAGAAACCCAGCCCGAAGTGCCCAATGATTTGTGCGTCTTTGTATTTCTCCACAAACTCTTCCGCACCGCTGAAGGCAATCTGGTTGATGTATTTGTCCACCTCTTCTTGGGTCATACCAATACCGTTATCGCGTATGGTGATGGTCTTGGCCACCTTGTCCAGAATTACTTCCACCTTCAGGCCCGTACCATCTGACGAAATTTCACCTGCTACTGACAGTGTTTTCACTTTCTGGCAGGCATCCACGGCATTGCTGACCAACTCACGCAGAAAAATCTCGTGGTCGCTGTATAGAAACTTCTTGATTATCGGAAAGATGTTTTCCGTTTGAACGTTGATAGTGCCTGTGGACATGATTATTTGTTGAATTGGTGATTTGTTGACTTGTTGATTTTGTATGTTGGACTTGTCAATGAGAATGCCAGTGGTAGTGAATTTGAAAAATTGGCAGAAAGTCTCTCTATGATTCGTTCACTCAATAGTGATAACGGCATGAAATAATGAAAATGGTATCAGCGGATACACGATAAACCAAACGATGTTCATCAGTGATTCTGCGACTCCAATAGCCTTTCAATTCATGCTTTAGAGCCTCTGGTTTACCAATACCACGATATGGGTCGCGCTGACAATCCTTGATGATTCCTACCAATCGTTTGAATACCCGGTTATCCTCTGTTGCCCATTGGTTGTATTGCTCAAAGGCTTTTGGTGTGAAGCTAACAACGTACATCACTTGTGCGATTTTTTGCTTGACAGCCTTTTGTTCATCTTGTCGAACTCCGTTGGCGAAAAAGTAACGAGGTTCTTTTTCTTTCTCACCTCATTCTTGCCATTGAGCAGAAGCTTCTTATTCGGTTCCGACCTTAACAGATATTCAGTTTCATCCATGGCTTCACTCACCACAATCTCTATGTCCTTCTTTTTCCCGAACATGGTTTTGATTGAAGAAATGATTTCCTGATTCAGGTCGGAAGTGTTGATGCGTATGGTAGTGGTGAACATGTTGCTTACGAATTATTTGTTGCAAAAGTAGAGTCGTTAGATGATTATCGTGTCCTCTCAAATCGCAGCCTCTTGCTATTTTGTCTTAGGGTGAGTTCAGTTCCCTCAAGGTTTGATTGGATTTCATGTTGGCCAATGAACAATTGCATATAAGAATTTTCATTGTAATCAACGCAGGCCATCTTGGTTGAGCCTCCGGGTTTTATTTCAATGCTTTGTTTCTTAACATCATAGTTCAAATCACCAAAAATCTGATTGCAGCCATTATTACCAACGTAGCTTTTTTCAGCCATGTTGATTTCAATCTCTATTGGTTTGGGCGATTCCCACAACTGGTCGTTTACAAAAGCAAGATGCCATTTGCCGTCTAAGAGCGAGTTTGATTCGGAAAGTGCTTCTTCCATTACATACCCACGTCTTCCGTCAGTGAATTCTCCAACACCGTGCAAGGTTCCATTTCCAAGTTCGAGTGTCACTTCATACCAATACACTTTGTCACTCATACCATCACTGCACTTTGTGTTTACAATTAGCAGACTTGCATTGCGGCTTTTTGAATGATAACTATTCTTCCCGATTGGGTTGAAGGAAAAACCTAAGAATGGCATTGCATATTCTTCAACGGGGCCATCCATTGGCACATATCGGAGGGTAGGATTCTGCCCCTCGGTCAGTGTTGCATTCCAGAAGGGTTCTGTGCCAAGCATTTTGAAATCAACCTTCATTGCCGTTGTATCAGCTTCATTCTTCTCAGCATCCATCGTTTTTTTATAAACCAATTGCTTCGAATCTTCCTCTTCCAGCAAGCTTCCATCATGATGCACCACGCGGAGTTGTTCATTGGCCTTTTCTATGAGTAAAAAAGTTGCTTTACCGGTTCCAATCAGTGTGACCACACTGTCATTGATGAATGTCCATGTACCACTGCTGTTTGCAAGAGTGGTTTTAGAAGATGCATCTACAGTACTGTCAGCGAAGGTGAGATTTTCTTTGAGCGCAATTCTTCTCACAAATCCTTTGCAGGTGTCACACTCAGCGGGCTGACCATTCACAAAGCCATAGCCCTTCAATTGCATTTCATAGTGGCCGGTAGCAAATTGTTTCAGGCTGTCAACATTGAGGTTGGCGTCAGGCTGAATTTTTGCTGTACTACCGGGAAGGCAACTTGCCATCGAAGAGAGCAGCATGACAAGAACAATAAACGCGTTGATTGATTTCATATTACTCACTTTGCAAATTGACCATTTGCCAATTGCTAACTACTTAAAGAGTTTCTTCAGCGGTTTCCAATAGTTGTCTTTCCAGCCTTGTTTGAATTTTTCGGCCAGCGCCTCCGGTATTTCGCGTTGGTAGAAGGTGAGTTTGCATCCTTCAGGCACTGCATTCAGCTCGAAAGTGATGATGGAGTAGTGGTCTTCAGGCCAGTCAGCTTCATCTGCCCGCCAGGTCTGCACTATTTTTTTCGCAGGTATCAGTTCTATGTTTTTACCATGAGCATACTCATCATACACGCTGAAGTCTTCACCAACATTCTTTGATATTTCAGCTTTGCTGCCTGTAAGCTCGCTGTGGCGCCTGCTGTCCATCAGCAAGTCATACACGCGTGTTGGATTCGCATTTACTGTTATCTCCTGTTTGAATTGAGTTGTTTTCATCTTGAGAAAAAAGTAACTTTATGATGAGACTATCAATCGAACTCTGCGCCAGTTGATCCATCCCTGCCTGTCGGCTACAGTAATGTATAACTGGTAATTGCCTGCGGTGGTTATTGGTGCAATGATACAATTCTGAAGCGGGAACCACCAATTACTGATGTTGGTCCAGGTGTTTTGCTGCACGGTATCGGTTCCTGACAGCAATGCGAATTTCACATATTCCAGCGAGTCATTTACATCCACAATGTTGCCATATAGCAGCAATGGTTGCCCTGTATTCAGCTCAACTATGCCATCGCTGTTGGGCACAGGGCTTACAGAGTCGGGTAGTATATCGGGAAGGTTATCATTTGACAGATGGATGGTATAATCCTGCTGTGCGAGATTGCCTTCAGCATCAAGTACCGAGATACTCATACTCGAGCCACCACTAAGGGTGTCGGGCACCATGTAGTTCATCCATCGTTCTGTTTGCAATCCTCCAAGATTGTAGATAGTGGTTGTGTCCCACGCACCTCTATTTGGTGCCTGAAAGGTGGCCTCCATAAGGTTCAATTCTTCTGTACCTTCATCATGGCTGTGGTATCCAGCGGGAGTGGTGAATGTCACTTTCATTTGCGAGAGTTCCTGATCATCAGTCAGGCTGATATGAAATTTCAATGTGTCACCTGAAAGGCCATGTAAATGTTCATCAACCGAGCCATTGAGTTCAAGAAATTGAATTACCGGTAGTGTATCGTCAGCTTGCCTGCACGCAACAAGGCCTGACATCAGCCACACTATCATGAAGAACGAAATTTGCTTTCTCATGCTGTTCTACGCATTCACAATTACATGTACTCCCCAAATTTTGCGGTAGCCTAATTTGTCGCGACCTTCTATTACCAACATATAATGGCCCGCCTGCATATCATCAAAAGTGGGAGTGAATGAAACCCCTGTATCATCAAATGGAATATCAATAGAACTGAGTACATCACCGGCCAGCGACTCCACCCGCACCTGTACAAAGTCGAGGCTATCCTCATCGAACACGGTGCCATCCACCGCCAGGTTTTGGCCTTCACTCATACTCACCACAGCACTGCTGATGGCTGGTGTAGTGGCAGCGGTGATGGCAGGAAGATTTTCATTTTCAATTCGCAGTATGGTGGTGTACGGTGTGGCTAAGTAGCCTACCTCATCACTTACTTCCACTGTCAACTGCCAATGACCACCGATACTGTCAGGTATGTCGAGGTTCAGCGATTGGGTAGCAGATGTGCCATCCAGATTTAAGATGGTAATGGATTCGAACTCGCCAGTATTAGGGCCATAGGTAGCATTGGGATTTGAGAAATTGACAGCCTGCACGGTCAATTTCGCCTCATTCAATCCCATGTTGTCAGTTACCATCATTGCTATAGTATGCAAAGCAGGTGCATCTATGATATGAAGCGAAGCAGAGCTGTCATTTACTGTAACAGAGGTAATGAGTGGTGCCGATACATCTATTTTGTTTTTTTCGCGACAAGCGAAAAGTGAAAGACAAACAGTTGTGAGTAAGAGGAGTTTTTTCATGGGTGGCAAAGATGATTCAAACTAAAGTCATTGAGCAAGACATCATACTTTGCGGCCATGAATAGATTGTATTTATACACTTTCTTCCTTCTATTTATATGTGATTATGTCTCTGTTGCACAGACCATCTTGGTAAAAGATTCGTTTGCTGTAGGAATGACCTATTTTAAGATAATCGAGAAGAATTGGAGCTATCATTCAATAGGGGAACAATTAGATGATAAAATGATCAGACAAAGGTTTGACAAAGCTGAATCTTCGTTTGTGTCCAAATCATTCATTGATTCTACTGCTATTGAAATAACGTTCTTAGATTCACTTGAAGACGGCTACCTAAGCAGAATGCAGATTTCTTCAAAGAGCATGTTTTATTCTCAAAGAAATTCGATCACATCTCAAGATTCATCAAAATTGGTATTGAACATAAAAATTGGATTTTATACCGGATCCTTGACGGCATTGAACACCATCGATTCACTTTGCTATGGCGATATTGAGCTGGTCAAGAGTATATTCTTAAATATGGGTGTCTTACAATTGAATAGCGGTTATAAATCTTTTGAAATTGGTAAGGTGAGCGAGTACCCTATAAAAATAGAGTCTGAAGATCATGCAGGTGGAATCATTACCATGAATGAATTACTGACTAAAAAAGTATTGAAAGTTGAAGATGGAAAGCTCATCTTGGAACAGCATCAGTTCAAAGACAACGACAGCCGCAATTCAAATACTCAAACCAACCTGCATATTGAAGGTATAGGCAAAGGCTTCGAGGTAGTTGAAATAGAATCAGGCTATTGTATATCAACTCTTGAATCGGTTGAAACAAGCTGGAAGACTTCACCAAAAGGCGAGGTTTCAGTTATATCGTTCATAAAAGAAATTGTGAAATCAGGACACAAGTAATTATGACAAAACACTTAGTTAACCACAAAAAACGAGTTATCGTTCTATTCTATTCATGCATTTGTTTGAGTATAAGTGCATACTCCCAATCCACATTCACCCTGCAAGATGCGCTGCTGAATACGCGGCAGTATGTACCTACAACATTGGATCAATATGGTTGGATGAAAGGCGCAGATGCCTATTACTACGCAAAGGACACAACCCTCTGGATAGGCAAGTTGAAAGGCAAGGCAGCCGATGCTGCATTGTTCACCTTGCGCGAATTGAATAGCTGGAAAGGTGGCGAAGCCATGCGCGCCATACCACAAATTCACTGGACCTCAGCTACGGGATTTTGGTTTGAAGATGCCATGAAGTTTTACGAAGCAGATACAAAAACAAAGACCGCACAAATGGTGTGTGAATACACCAAGGAGGCGCAGAACAACGACTACCACGCAGCAAGCCAACGCCTCGCCTTTACCAAGGAGAACAACCTTTATGCAGTGGTGAATGGAAAGACTGTGAGCATTACGGGCAACGATGAGGACGTGGTAAGCGGCCAAAGCATCTCGCGCAACGAGTATGGAATCAGCAAAGGCACATTCTGGAATAATGACGGCAGCAGATTGGCATTCTACGAAAAGGATGAAAGCAACGTGACCGATTATCCGCTTACCGATTACAAAAGCATCCCTGCCTCGGTTCGCGAAATCAAATACCCATTCGCAGGTGGTAGCAGCGAGATAGTGCGGGTGGGTGTTTATGATTTCAGCAAAACAGAAGTGATATACCTTGAGCTGAACAGCGGCAAACTGAACGACCAGTACTACGCAACCAATGTTGGCTGGAGTCCTGACGGAAGTACAGTGTACGTTGCTATGCTCAACAGGGCCACTACCGATATGCAGCTACAGACCTACGATGCTGCATCAGGAAAACTGAAGTCCACACTTTTTACCGAACACAGCGACAAGTGGGTGGAGCCGGAGCAATCCGTTCATTTTGTGCCGGTCAATGCAAATCAATTCCTTTGGTTCAGCCAGCGCACGGGCAACAACAACCTTTACCTATACCAAGCTGACGGAAGGCTGATAGCAGGCACCTCACTTAAATGGGAACTACAGGAGATTGTGGGATTTACACCTAAGAATGATGCTGTGTTTGTGATGGGTACAGGAGAAATTCCAACTGAAAAAATGTTGTTCAAAGTGACCTTGCCTGATATGCAAGTGATTCCGGTGATGACCCCGCACGGCGCACATCATGTTTCCATTTCTCACACCGGTACCTGGCTGATGGATCAATATTCAAATACAACCACAGCAAACAAAATTGATATTACGGCAGCAGATGGCCGTCTGATTCGCAATCTGCACAACGCACCCAATCCATTCGCGATGAAGAAGGCCGCACAAATGGAACTGTTCACCATCAAAGCAGACGATGGCAGCGATATGTGGTGCAGGCTGATCAAGCCAACTGACTTCGACCCGAAGAAGAAATACCCCGTAGTGGTGTATGTGTATGGCGGGCCACACGCGCAGATGGTAACCAACAGTTTCAATGCAGGCGCTTCGCTATGGATGAATGCGCTGGCTGAAATGGGATACCTTGTGTTCACTGTGGACAACCGTGGCAGCGGCAACCGCGGCCAGGGGTGGGAACACGTGGTACACCGCCAACTTGGAACTGTGGAAGTAGCAGACCAGATGGCTGGCGTAGCGTGGCTGAAGAAACAAACCTTTGTGGATGCCAATCGCATGGCGGTGCATGGCTGGAGCTTTGGCGGTTTCATGACAACTACACTGATGCTGAAGCAGCCTGGCGTATTCAAAGCAGGCGTGGCCGGTGGCCCTGTGATAGACTGGGCACTGTACGAGGTAATGTATGGCGAGCGCTACATGGACACACCACAAGAAAATCCGGATGGATATAAGAATGCAGACCTGACACAACACGTGGAGAGTTTGCAAGGCAAACTGCTGATGATACACGGCACCGATGATGATGTGGTGGTGATGCAACACAACATGAAATTCATGAAGGCCTGTGTGGACAAACAAGTGCAGGTGGACTTCTTTGCCTACCCCGGACATCCGCACAATGTGAGGGGCAAAGACCGCTACCACCTGATGACGAAAGTGATTGACTACATGGTGGAAGCGCTTAAATAATTTCAAATTTCAGATTTCACATTTCAAATTATTGTAACACTTCCCATGAATTCGAATTCATTGTGCTGCCAAGAGCTCATAGTCTGAAATCTGAAACTTGAAATTTGAAATCATTCCCAACACGCATATTGGTAATACGCTTCAGCAGCATTGGCGACATTGTGCTGACTACACCTGTGGTGCGCAGGCTGAAGCAACAATTGGATGGTGAAATTGAAGTCCATTATCTCACCAAGAAGAAGTTTGCTACGCTGCTCGAAGCGAATCCTTGCATCACGCAGATACACACCATAGAAAAGAGCGTGCAGGAAGTGATGCCGCAACTGGAAGCGTTAGAGTTAAATTACATCATTGACCTGCACAACAACATCCGTTCGCGGATAGTGAAGCGCAAACTGAAATCGCTCAGCTTCACTTTTCATAAGCTCAACTTTAAGAAATGGCTGTGGGTGAACTTTGGATGGAACGCCATGCCCAACGTGCACGTGGTGGACAGGTATCTTGAAACCATCAAAGCATTCTCAACTACCGATGATGGCCGCGGGCTCGACTACTACATACCCGATGGCGCAGCATTGAAAGAAGATGCACTGCCTGCAACACACCGCAACGGATACGTGGCATGGGCCATTGGCGGCATGCACATAGGCAAGAAGATGAGCAAAGAGAAGATTGCCGCAGTGTGCAAGTTGGTGTCGAAGCCCATTGTATTGCTTGGCGGAAAGGAAGATGAGGAAGATGGCAACTACATAGCGCAACAGGCAGGGGAGCATGTTACATCAGCAGCAGGAAAATTGACGTGGCATGAAAGCGCAAGTCTGCTGCGTGATGCAGCGCTGGTGGTGACGGGTGATACAGGCATGATGCACATTGCATCGGCCTTTGGCAAAAAGATAATCTCGCTATGGGGATGCACTGTGCCCGGTCTTGGTATGTCGCCCTACAGACCACATGCTGATAGTGTGATACTGGAACCTGCTGGCAGAAAGCGCAGGCCATGCAGCAAATTAGGCAACAGGTGTAAATACGGAGAGGAGAAACGGTGTATTGAGCAGATAGCTGATGTTCAACTATATGAAGCTATAGAACAAGGAACAAGCTAAACAAGCTTCGATAGACCAAATGGATTTTCAGGATTTATCCTTGTTAATCCTTCTAATCTATCTCATCCTTGTTCTATACGCACTTATTTAAAAGCCTGTGGTTCTGTGAACAGTGCTTTCAGTTCAGTTGCTTCTTCGGGTTTCATTTTTCCGGCAAGGATGAGACGCAACTGACGCCTGCGCAGTGCGCCATCGTATCTGCGTTTTTCTTCATCTGTTTCTGCTACAAGGTCAGGCACATTGATGGGTGAACCCAACTGGTCCACTGCCACGAAGGTGTAGATGGCCTCGTTGCACTTGACGCGTTTGCCGGTGGTGTTGTGCTCTACAAATACTTCCATATAGACTTCCATGCTGCTGGAGAATGAGCGAGAGACCTTGGCTTCGATAATGACTATGTCGCCCAGCTTGATGGGCTGCTGAAATGATACGTTGTTGACTGCGGCTGTCACCACTATGCGCTTGCAGAAGCGGTGCGAACTGATGGCGCTGATGATGTCCATCCAGTTGAGCAGTTGGCCGCCCATGAGGTTGCCGAGCAGGTTGGTGTTTTCGGGTAATACTAAATGTGTTGCTATGGCAAGGGTTTCACTTGCTTTCACTTGTTGGTTGGCCATGTTGTTGGATTCAAAATTTGCGCGCGAAAGTAGCCGTTGGCTTTCGGCATATAGCTGTAGAACATTACAAAGCAACATCAGCTAAAAAACAAAAGACCAAAAGCCAACGGCTACATTCGCGCTCATGGACTACAACATCATCAAATCGCTGCACATCATATTTGTTGTTACCTGGTTTGCGGGGCTGTTCTATATGTTTCGTTTGTTTGTTTACCATGCAGAGGCTGCCAGGAAGGATGAGCCGGCACGGAGCATTTTGATGAATCAATACAGCATGATGGAGAAGCGCCTGTGGTATGCGATAGCGTGGCCTTCGTGCGTACTTACACTGTTGTTTGGCCTGTGGTTGTTGTGGCTTGCACCGCACTGGCTGAAGGAGCCGTGGATGCATATCAAGCTGTTGTTTGTGGTGTTGCTTTTTCTCTACCAACTATACGGTGAGCGTGTGCTGAAACGGATAGGGGAGAATGCGATGCAGTTTACTTCGATACAAATGCGGCTGCTGAACGAAGTGCCAACTGTAATACTTATTGCTGTGATTTTCCTTGTGGTGATGAAGCGTGAGATACACTGGATATGGGGCACACTGGCCATATTGGTGATAGGGGGGATACTTACTTTTTTTGTGATGCGGTATAAGAAGAGGAGGGAGGAATCCGGCACCAACGAAAGCTGAATCAGCGTTTGGTTGTTCTGCCTTTGCCTCCGCGATTACCCATAGGTTTTTTATTGCCACCTCTTCGACTATTCGTGTTTTGAGGTCTTACCGCAGAAGGTTTGTATTCAGGCACGGGACCTAATTCAGCGGGCATGGATAGTTTCTCTATTGTGTTTTCTATGAGTGTTTCTATTCTGCGGAATGCAGGCTGGTCTTTGATGGATATGAGTGTAAGGGCTTCGCCTTTGCGCTGGGCACGTGCTGTGCGGCCCACGCGGTGCACGTAGTCTTCGGCATCGCGCGGCACATCGTAGTTCACTACCAAGTCTAAGTTGTCTATATCAATTCCACGGCTTATTACATCAGTAGCCACCAATATGCTGATGGATCGGCTTCTGAAGTTTTGCATCACCTCCTCGCGCTGTTGTTGTTCCAGATCGCTGCTGATGCGGCCTACATTGAGCTTAGCATTTTTTAGTTTTTGATAGAGTGTAGTCACTTCCTGTTTGCGGCTGCAAAAGACAATGATGCTGTAGTCTTTTCTTTCCGGATTGCTGAGGAGGTTCAGCATCAGTGGCAGTTTTTGTTCTTCATACAAAACAAAAGCACCTTGCTTGACACCCGATGCGGGTTTTGCCATGGCTATGTTGACACGAACAGGATCATTCATGAAAGTGTTGCCGAGCCTGGCTATGCCTTCAGGCATGGTGGCGCTGAACATAAGTGTTTGCCTGTCTTTGTTTAATGCATTGATGATGCGCGTGAGGTCGGGGAGGAAGCCCATGTCCAACATGCGGTCGGCCTCATCGAGGACAAGGAAACGCAGTTGGCGAAAGTTGATTTGCCCAACGTTGATGTGTGACAAGAGCCTGCCGGGGGTTGCGATAATGACATCTACTCCGCTGGCAATGGCCAATTGTTCGCGGGTGAAGTCTGCGCCATCACCACCACCATAGACCGCGATGCTGTTGGCCCCGGTGAAGTAGCTGTAGCCCTGTATGGCTTGTTCTATCTGCAGTGCGAGTTCGCGTGTGGGCACTACTACCAGAGCCTGTGTGTAATTGTGATGGCCATGATCCATTATCATATTGAGCACGGGCAACATGAATGCGGCTGTTTTGCCTGTGCCTGTCTGGGCTATTGCCATGAGGTCGCGTCCGGCCAGTATGTGTGGTATTGCCTGCTCCTGTATGGGAGAGGCGGTTTTGAAATTCATGTAGCCAATGGCTTCGAGTAATTCAGGATGCAGGTTGAGTTCAGAAAATTCCACAGGTTGATGTTGCGTTTCTTAATTGGAAAAAATATTTGTCGAATGTATTGTGGGCCGTGCAGCTGATTGAGCGTTGTGTGCATTGTATTCAACACTGCATTGCAAAAAAGAAAAAGGCTGTGTTGCCACAGCCTTTTTACATAGTCATTCATTTTGTATGAAGCATCACTCCGCAGTTTCGGTAGTGCTGCCACCATCCATTTTCTCTTTCAGGTCGCTCAGTACGGAGAGGTCGCCCAGGGTAGATTTTTCAACCTGAGCATTCACCGCGCGCACTGCCTGCGAATCACCTTCGCTCGGGCCATCCTTCTTCTTGCCTGCACCACCTCTGTTGCCGCCTTTTTTGGCTGCTCCATCATTGGCTGATGTTGCACTCTCTTCCTGCCATGTTGCGGTGTGGCTCACATTTATCTTACGCAAGTTCTTGTTGAACTCAAGTATCACAAATTCGAGTGTTTCTTCTGTTTTTGCAGTGCTTCCATCTGCTTTCTTCATGTTTTTAGTCATGCAGAAACCTTCGAGTCCATAAGGCAAAGTAACGATGCCGTGGTTGCCCTCTTTGCGCACAATGGTTCCTTGGTGTCTGCTGCCTTCAACGAATACAGTTTCGAACACGTCCCATGGGTTTTCTTCCATTTGTTTGTGTCCAAGGCTTATTCTGCGGTTTTCCTTGTCTAATTCAAGTACTACCACATCCATGTTGTCACCAATAGCGCAGAACTCTGAAGGGTGTTTTATCTTCTTGCTCCAGCTCAGGTCGCTGATGTGTACAAGACCATCAATACCATCAGCCAATTCGCAGAATACACCGAAGTTGGTGAAGGCGCGCACCTTTGCAGTGTGCTTGCTGTCCACTCCGAAGCGACTCTCGATGTTGTTCCATGGGTCTTCTGTCAGTTGCTTCATACCCAGAGAGAGCTTGCGCTCCTCTTTATCAACAGAGAGTACTACCACATCTACTTCTTGTCCCACTTTCAGGAAATCTTGTGCGCTGCGCAAATGAGTGCTCCAGCTCATCTCACTCACGTGTATGAGGCCTTCCACTCCTGCTGCTACTTCCACAAAAGCACCATAGTCAGCCAACACCACTACTTTTCCTTTCATGCGTGTGCCTTCAATGAGTTGTTCGCTGAGGCCTTCCCATGGGTGCGGGCTCAATTGTTTCATACCAAGAGCTATGCGCTTCTTGTCATCATCAAAGTCAAGTATTACCACATTGATTTTGTCGTCAAGCTTCACCACTTCTTCAGGGTGGTTGATACGTCCCCAGCTGAGGTCTGTGATGTGTATGAGTCCGTCCACACCACCAAGGTCAACAAATACACCGTAGGTAGTTATGTTCTTCACGATACCCTCCAGCACCTGGCCTTTCTCCAGGCCGCTCATTATTTGTTTCTTCTGCTCTTCCAGTTCTGCCTCTATGAGTGCCTTGTGGCTTACCACCACATTCTTGAATTCTGTGTTGATTTTCACAACTTTCAGTTCCATCACTTTGCCTACATAGATATCGTAGTCGCGAATGGGTTTCACATCAATCTGTGAGCCTGGCAAGAATGCTTCTATTCCGAATACATCGACAATGAGTCCGCCTTTGGTACGGCATTTCACGTCACCTTTAATGATTTCACCACTTTCGAGCGCGGCATTCACATTGCCCCATGCGCTAAACAGGCGTGCTGTTTTGTGCGATACGATGAGCTGTCCGTTTTTGTCTTCCTGTTGTTCTACAAACACAGGTACTCGGTCGCCCACAGCCAGATCGGGGTTGTAGCGAAACTCAGTGACTGCAATAACACCTTCGCTTTTGGCACCAAGGTTTATCACCACTTCTTTTTTGTTCAAAGAAACTACGGTGCCTTCAACCACTTCGCGCTCAGCCATTGTGCTCAGTGTATCTTCATACACCTTGTCCAATTTGCTGCGTTCGTCCGGCTCATATCCACCTGATGCTTCATAGGCATCCCAGTTGAATTCGCCTTTTTCGTTCAGAAAGGCTTGATCGTCAGCTGTGCTGTAAAGCTCCAGTGGTTCTTCCGCGCCCACTTCTTCTTCGGCTACTGCTACCGCTACCGGTTCTGCTACTGTTGTTGGTTCTGCCTCTGTTGATTCAACTTCGGCAATTGTTTCGGTTCCCTCTGCAGTGATTTCTGCATTTATTTCAGGTTCCAGATTTTCGGCTTCTTCAGCCTTTACTCTTTTAGATTCGGCCATGGCGGCTTTGGTCTTGTATCTTGCTTCGGGCCTTATTGGGGCGCGGCATCCGATTGTTAAAGCAAGAGGGGGTTTACTTTTTTTTTATTGCACAGGCCTGATGCTTCACCTGTGAATTTCAGCTACAAACCCGCTGAATTTTTTTTGGGGGTCGCGAATATACATGACCCCTGTTAGCTGTGCATCAAATTTTTAATAGCGTGGAAGTGAGTTTTGCAAGCACACAGAAAAACTTTGGGGTGGATGCTTCACTTAGTACAATGTGGGAACATCATTGCAGCATGAAAAAGATTTTGATAGTCATGATGACCTGTGCAGCCTTAGTGGCCTGCAACAACACAGCTCAAAACACAACTGACCCTGCCGCAGCACAGCCCACACAGCAAGCCGCATTAAATACTGATCCTATCCCATACTACCAGGGCAAAGGGAATAAAACATTATGCAGCCTTTCCATGAACATGAATGTGAAAGGTGGCTATGAAGTCACTTTTATTGCAGGAGATGACACATGGACAGGCACATTCCAGAAGTCATCGTTGTATGCAGATGGTAAGGCAATAGTGAAAAGCAATGAAGTATTGCTGACAGGCACTCTGGAAGGAGCAGATGCAGGCGAGGCAACAACCATCAGCATTTTTGGGGAACCATGCACTGATGATGAAGGGAAATTGCACGGTTCAAGATTTGTCGTTAATAAAGGAAATACGGATCTCCGCTTTAACGGTTGTGGTGACTATATAGAATAGCAAGGCAGATATTCGCAGCCATCAAATCAATTTCAATAATCAATTCAGCAAACAAATTCAATGGAAACAGCAACTGAACTTAAGAATACAGCACTCACTCATATACACCAGGCACTGGGGGCCAAACTTGTGCCCTTCGCTGGTTACAATATGCCCGTGCAGTACAGCGGACTTTTAGACGAACACAATGCGGTGCGGAACTCACTTGGTGTTTTTGATGTCAGCCACATGGGTGAATTTCTGGTGCGTGGTAAGGATGCGCTGGCTTTGATTCAACATATCACTACCAACGATGTATCAAAATTAGTAGATGGCAAAGTGCAGTATTCATGCATGCCCAATGGCAAGGGCGGAATTGTAGATGATTTGCTGGTATATAGATTCAATGAAGAATTATATATGCTGGTAGTAAATGCAAGCAACATAGAAAAAGACTGGAACTGGATAACAGCCAACAACACTTGGGCCGATGCAATACTTGAAGACCACAGCGACAAAACATCACTGCTTGCAGTGCAAGGACCGAAAGCTCTGGAGGCCATGCAAAAACTTACATCCATGCAGCTCGTTGGTCGCGAGTATTACACCTTCGACATGGGAACCTTTGCAGGTATTGACAATGTAGTGGTGTCAACCACAGGATACACCGGTGCTGGCGGCTGCGAGATTTATTTCCCAAATGAAGTGGCAGAACAAACGTGGCGTGCCGTGATGGAAGCAGGTGCTGAATTTGGAATAAAACCCATAGGGCTTGGCGCCCGCGATACCTTAAGGCTCGAAATGGGCTTCTGCCTATATGGCAACGACATAGACGACACCACTTCGCCCATTGAGGCCGGCCTCGGATGGATTACAAAATTCACAAAGGAATTTGTGGACAGTGAAGTATTGAAGGCGCAAAAAACAAATGGCGTGAGCAGAAAGTTAGTCGGATTTGAATTGATAGATAAAGGTATTCCGCGCCATGGCTATGAGGTAGTGGATGCTGCAATGAATGCGATAGGTGTAGTAACCAGTGGCACACAAAGTCCTTCGCTGAACAAGCCCATTGGCATGGCATACGTGCCAACCGGACTTTCTAAACCAGGCAGCGAAATCCTTATAAGCATCAGGGGCAAAGCACTAAAGGCTGTGGTGACTGCATTGCCTTTTTACAAACCTTCTTAATCTAAGTTGAATATTTTGGGCAGCCCTAATAACTCAACTATTTTTTCACCAGACCATTGACCACCCAACTTGCCGATAGAAAACTGGTAGAGGTGTGCTATACACCCGGCCAATATCATTTGTATGAGAAGAACTTTGAAGTGGTAGTGGTGATAGATGTGTTGCGCGCCACAAGCGCCATCACAACGGGTCTGTATTATGGTATAGACAAAATAATTCCGGTTGGCACCATAGAAGAGGCACTTGAATGGAAGAAAAAAGGATTCATAGTAGGTGCAGAGCGAGACGGACAAGTGGTGGAAGGCTTTGACTTTGGTAACTCCCCTTATGCGTACATGAACGAGGATATGGTGGGAAAAACAGTAGTGCTCACCACAACAAATGGCACCAAAGCCATCAACATAGCCAAAGAGAAGCACGTAGTGATAGGCTGCCTTAACAACCTGAGCCTGCTATGCGACTGGTTGGTGAAGGAACACAAAAACACGCTGATATTAGCCAGTGGCTGGAAGGACAAGGTAAATCTGGAAGACACGATTTGTGGCGGAGCGATTGCCGACATATTGCTGGAGACGCGAAAATTCAGGAGCGATGAGGACAGCACCGTAGCTGCCAAGTTTATTTTTCGCAGTGCAAGGGAACATTTGTGGAGCTTCCTACGCTCATCATCGCATCGCAGGCGGCTCATCAAGCTGAACATACAGCGAGATGTAAAGTATTGCCTCACGCTGGATACCGTGCCCTGCATACCAGTGCTTAAGGATGGAGCACTCGTAAAACTGGAGTATGAACCACAGGGCTACATCACCTCTGCTTTGAATGCCATAGAAAGGCAATAGAAACCAACATGAGGCAAATCACAAGAAAATCAACGATACTTTTTACATCCGTTCTGGTTGTTTGCTTATTTACTGCATTTATTCCTGACACCCATACTTGCCAACATGCCACCTGGGGTTTTTTCGGACATAAAAAAATAAATGAACTGGCCATCTACACTCTACCGGAAGAGATGTTCGGTTTTTACAAAGCACACATGGACTACCTGATAGAGCACAGTGTGGATCCCGACAAGCGCAGGTATGGAGTAGTGGGCGAGGCTGAATGCCATTACATAGATATGGATCGTTATGCCGATTCGTTGCACCCGAATCCTTTTGACAATGTGCCACGCAGATGGATAGATGCAGTGGCCAAATACTCCGAAGATTCATTGCGAGCACACGGCATAGTGCCCTGGAATATTTACAACGTAGAGCAAAAACTCACTGAAGCTTTTCGCAAAAAAGACGTATTGCGCATATTGCGATTGTCTGCCGAAATAGGCCATTACATTGGCGATGCACATGTGCCATTGCACACCACGAGCAACTACAACGGCCAAAAAACAAATCAGCGTGGCATACACGGTTTTTGGGAAAGCCGATTGCCGGAGTTGTATTCCACGGACTACGATTTTTTTGTAGGTAAAGCCAACTACATCAAAGCACCGCTCAACTATATATGGGAGCGTATTGGTGAGAGTTATGCATGTGTGGATAGTGTACTTGGCTTTGAGCAGAGTCTCAATGGTTCGTTTGCCAACGATCGCAAGTACTCCTACGAGTCGCGGGGCAACACCAGCATGAAGGTGTATAGCGAAGAATACAGCCGGGCATACAGTGAAATGCTTGACGGGCAGGTAGAGCGAAGGATGCAGTCGGCAGTGCTTACTGTTGGAAGTTTTTGGTACACTGCATGGGCCGATGCAGGTAGTCCTGACCTGCTTCCTTTTGTCAATATCAATCTGCAAGAATTAGCTGATACCTCACAAATCAGTGTAGGTCAGGACAACATCAAAGTGCGCGATCATGAATGATTGCAAAGTCAGATTGTAACGCGTTTCACCTTTCTGTGCTTGCGCACATTGCCTGCTGCCCTGCGGGTTTTTTTCTTGTAGAATTTTGGTTCTGAAATGATGAGGTAATCCACCTTCAGCATGGCGAAGAAGTATCCATCATTGTCAGTATGATCGCCCCGCTGCTGGCCCGGTGCAGTTACATAGTCAGGTAGTCCTCCATTCTGTTCGCCCAGCGAAGGATTGCTGAGGTATGCAGCCACCTCGCCATTCTTTTCACCCTGATACAAGGCTATGTCTGTAGGATTGTAATAGCTTGTACTCACATCATCTATATAGTCAGTAAACGTGTAGCGGTAAGTGGCTTCAAATCCGAAAG
Source organism: Flavobacteriales bacterium (assembly GCA_046155615.1). Classification (GTDB taxonomy): domain Bacteria; phylum Bacteroidota; class Bacteroidia; order Flavobacteriales_D; family Sanyastnellaceae; genus JANNVZ01. The sequence goes on from JBJXFP010000175.1 coordinate 50,422, forward strand.
AAAATTGCCGGTGCAGCCTCACCATGTAGCTGAATCCGATGGGTACATTGAATTGCCACAAATTGTATTGCTTCGGGCCGTTTGGCATGCCCTGACCTTCGGTGCCCAGCGGATACAGGCTTACCCAGGTGCCGCGCAGTTCAGTTTTAGGATTGAAGTGGAAAATACCAATGCCTGCAAATGCGGTGAAGTAGCTGCCACGCACACGCCATGGAGAACCTTCGGCATCCTTACGCGATAGCTTGTACTGATGTCCCTTCTTAGCACCAATGCGTATCCAGAACTCAGCCATCATATCAAGCTCAAATATGTTGCTTCGGAAGTTGAGGTTTCGGTTTCTCCTGTATGCCTCTTTAGTCAGTTTGTCATCGCCTGAAACCCGGCCATAGTTGAAGTTGACACGACCATAGAGATTTTTCATAAAAGCATGGCGTAAGCCTATGTAGGCTGCCATATTGAATTCTGTAATCTCCAGATCGCGAAAGTCGTTGGTGCCAACAGCATCTTTTCCACCAAGGTCGCCCAGAAAGTTGCTGGCTCCTATACCAAACTCAATATGATTGGGATAGCGCAAGTAGGCCTCTTCAGTAAAGAAGTCGAATTTCTGGCCGCAGGCAGCAACAGAGAACAGTAACACCGATATGGTTAAGGCAAAATTCTTCACACTGAATTTCTTCAAAAGTAAAAGCAGCAGCACGAATGTCAAAAAAATGAGCTAAAGTCCATTTTTTTTGAAATATAAATGATGCAAAACGATTCCGGCACAAACAGCCACATTGAGCGAGTGCTTTGTGCCATGCTGGGCTATCTCAAGCGAGCTTTCGCAAAGGTCTATTGCGCGTTGCTGCACACCCTCCACCTCGTTGCCCAATACCAATGCTATGGGTTTTTGAAGTTCAGGCATGTACTGATGCAATGCTATGCTTTCAGAGGTTTGCTCAATAGCCACACATTGGTAACCCTTGTTTTTCAATGTTTGTAATGCAATACATACATCTTCTGCGCAACTCCAAACTACCGTTTCTGTCGCCCCAAGTGCAGTTTTCAAAATGTCGCGGTGAGGAGGTGCCGGTGTAAAGCCGCAACACACAATTTGCTGTACACGAAATGCATCAGCACTGCGAAAGATGCTTCCCACGTTGAGGGCACTGCGCACATTGTCCAACACAAGCACCATATCATTTTTTGGCGCATCGGCAAATGCTGCTTTGTCCAATCTGTTCAGTTCATCGGTATTCAACTTTCTATTCATAGGCAAATCCGGCTGGCAATAAAAAAGGCTTGCCGCAATTGGCAAGCCTGTGTGTGAATATTCAATTTAGAATCTTAATCAATTCTGCCCCGGGTTGGCAACCGTTTCTACATTGAAAGTTCCATCAGTTTTATTTACATGGAAAGTGATAGAAGCATTGGTGTTCTTGAGCATTTTGTGTTCGCCAGTACCTGTTACTGCGCCTTCGTTGGCAGTTATGGTAAATGTGATGCTCACAATGTTGCGCTGACCATCGAACTGTGGGTTGTAGCGAAAGTCAATGCCTTGTGCAAGCAGGTCGGTGCGCAATTGTGCAAGCTGCTCGCGGGTGGTAGTGCTGTTGATGGTTACATGAGCTTCAGTGGCGGTAATGGTGTTCTGAGCAACGATACCTGTGGTAGAAGCAAGGCATACAGCCAGTAAAAGTGTCTTGAAGATTTTCATAGTGTATTTGATAAAAAAGATTTGATGTTCTGAAATGCTGGTGCAAGACTAACCAAAATAAGATGGAGTTGCCTGCATGAGGCATGAAAAAAAATTGAGACAGACATAAGATGCTGCAGGTTGGCATCAAATAGAGTCAACAATGTGAAAAATAGTATGGAAAGCGCACCTGATCTAGGGCAGCAAAACTGCCTTCTGTAAACAAGAGTCCATTTGTCGGGCATACTTTGGCCAGCCAATAATTACTAATAAAATCATGGCTACCACAACTGCCGGAAGCAAACAATCTGAAGAACTGAAGCGCAATCTGTTTAGCACAGACAATGCAGTGGTAATGCGCGCTCTGCTGAAATGCAGCGAAAAGGGCACAGCAGAAATGATAGAACCACTGCTTGCTCTTTATGCCACTACAACAGAGGAAACCTTTAAAGCAGAAATAAATCGGATGCTGAGCCAACTTAAGGTAACCGGAGTGGAAGACGCCTTCATGAATGCGCTTGTGAGTCAAGACAAGCAGCATATGATAAAGGACATTCTCACCTTCATGTGGAATTCAGGAGTGCAGCCTGTGGCACATGTGGCTGCTATTACCCGCATTGCTATTGCAGGCACCTACGAAGTAGCCCTCGAAGCCCTCACTCTTATTGAGAGTATGGATGATGAGATAGATGAGGGTGAGCTTACAGAAAGTATTGCTGAGGTAACTATCTATCTTGGTGAAAATGCTCAAAATGATCACACCCGCCTGATGCAGGAATACCTGCGCGAATTGCAATTCAAGGCAGACAACCTCGAATAACATTATTCATTGATATGGCGCTGCAGCCACATCCTGAATACCAGCAAGGAATATATAAGTGAGGTGTGTGTGCTGCGGTTATAGGTGTAAAAGTCAGTGAGTACTTCTTTCACCACTTCAGGTTTCAAATGCGATTGTTGATTCATCCTGTTCTCACCAAGGGTTTCTTGCACCAATGGTCTCAGACTTCCGCGCAGCATTTTTTCAAGTGGTATTTCGAAGCCTTTCTTTTTCCTTGCAAATACATTGTGCGGCAATTGTGCACTGAAGGTTTCCCTCAGCAATATTTTGCCTTGTTTGATATTGACTTTTTGTGACAGCGGTAACGAATTCAGGAACTCAACTACGCGATGATCCAAAAATGGTGGTCTTATTTCCAGTGCATGGGCCATGCCGGCTTTGTCCACTTTGGGCAGCATATCACCTGCAAGTACCAATTGCTGCTCTGCAAGCAGCATGGTATTTAGATCATGCTTGTCCAGATCACTCACGTACCCATTTAGCCGCAGTCCCTTTTCGGCAATGTTCAATTGTTGCAGCAGGTCTTCATGGTAGCTGCCTTCGGCAAATGAGCTTAAATAGATATATCGCTCTTTGAAAGTTTTTTCCAGCGCCTTATTGTATCGCATCAGTTGGCGTATTCTGTTGGAAAAGGCATGTTGGCGACCACCGGGCAACACACTAATCACCGGCCCTATGCCCGGCAGCAACCGATTTAGCGTGCCCTGCTGCATGGTACGCAAAAATGCCTTATGCTTGTGATAGCCACCAAGCAGTTCATCAGCACCATCGCCACTCAGAGCAACTTTGATGTGCCTGCGCGCTTCGCGGCACAGCAGCCATAGCGCTATCTGCGAAGGATCGGCAAATGGCTCGTCCTGTGTTTCCATCATATTTATGAAGGCATCGGCAAAGGAGGAGGACGGCAATTCAATAGCTGTGTGTTTGGCACCAATGTGGTTTGCTACTTCGCGTGCATATCTGGTTTCGTCCAAAAATGGCGTGTCAGTAAAACCCACCGAAAAGGTTTGCAATTGTGGGTTGTGCCTTTTGGCTAACAGAGCAATCACACTGCTGTCAGCGCCTCCGCTGAGCAAGCAACCAAGTGGTACATCGGCTTGTAGCCGACATTCTACAGCTTGCTCCAGCAGAGCTTCGAAGGTTTTGTGCAGTTTGGTGTGTGTGTCATATGCTACCTGCACAGGAGGTATATACCATTGCAAATGTTCAACCTTCCTCAGTTCAAGTGGATTACCGGTTATCTCTGCACACCATCCCGGTGCAAGGCGCTTCACACCACGCAAAATATTCCAGGGTGATGGTATGTAGCTAAACTGCAAAAGCAGTGACAACGATGTGCAATCAATCTCAGCCGGCACATCATAGCGCATCAATGCGTTAAGCTCACTGGCAAAACAAAGCCTCGAATCATTCTGAAAGTAATGCAGTGGTTTCTCACCAAAGCGGTCGCAGGCCAGCAGTGTGTAACCTGTATTGCTGTTGTGGTAAGCAAATGCAAAAAAACCATTGAGCCGTTGCAAAGCTTCGCGGCCAAACATGGCGAGCATTTGCAAAAGCACTTCAGTATCGCTGACAGAGGTGAATGTGATTCCCATTGCATGCAATTCGGATCGCAATTCATTGTGGTTAAAAATTTCACCATTCAGAATGATGTGGTGAGTTCCGGTAGCATCGCACATGGGCTGGCACGCAGCCATGCTGAGGTCAACTATGCTTAGCCGGTTGTGGCCAAGCACCGCAGCCTGTAATGAGACCACTGCACTGTGGTCTGGCCCGCGATGGCGGCACTTAGTTAATGCCTCTTCAGTTTGGCTATTGGCCTTCGAAGTATCCTGACCGGGCTGTAAATAAATTATACCGCAAATAGCGCACATAGTGGCGCAAGTATAGCTGGAAGTCAAACGCAGCATGGTAGCTGCTTCGCTATGGCTTCATCATCATTTTTTCATTGAATTCCACAGACTTGTTTTTTGGAATACTCAAGCTGTGCCAACCGGTTTCGTTCAGCATCTTAGCGAGAAAAACAATTTGTCCGATATGATAGCTGTAGTGAGCGAGTTGTCTGTTGAGTGCCTGAACCACTGTATGTTTTTCGCCACGAATGACTACCGTATTCATCAGGTCATTTTCTTTCAGGTTGTTCAAAATGTTGAAAAAGCACTGCCAGCCTTTTTCCCAGGCTTCATTCAATTCAAGTCTTGTTGTAAGCAGTGTTTCAAATTCTGTATCGCGATCGCGCCAAGGCTTTTCACCATCCTCTTCGTAGAAGTTTGTAAAGCGCGAAAGCATGTTTCCATTTAAATGTTGCACCAGTTTCGCAATGCTGTTGCTCTCGTTGTTGAACTCCCAAAACAGACGTTTGTCTTCAACCTGGGTCATTGCTTTTTCCGCAAGCGATTTATACTGTGCAAATAACTGCTGTACATTTTCGATGTAATTGTTTTCTATACTCATTGTGGTTGGATATTTTGAGAGCACTAAAGTGATAAAATTTTCTGCCCAATTGCAAAACGTCAGATGTTCTTACCAATGCAATGCTGTTCGAACTGAATGCCTTTAGTTATTGCCTGTAATCAAAATTTGAGTTTGCCATAATTCATCCTCAGCCAACACTCTTCAACCCACATCTCCATTCATAAAATTAGAATATGCTGCGACCTATTCATGCTTAGTATAGCTGCCGAAAAAATGAATAAAGCATTGAGAATAGCCATAAGCGGCTACGGCAAAATGGGCCGCGAGATCGAAAAGGTGCTTGATGCGCGCGGCCATGAAATAGTACACAGAGCCAATGCAAAGCAGCCCTTAGATGCTGCACATATACAAAGTGCTGACCTGGTTATCGAATTCAGCAGACCTGATGTGGTGGTGGCCAATATCCAGAGTTGCATAGATGCGCGTTGCCCTATTGTAGTCGGCACCACAGGCTGGTACGATCATTTGGCTGAGGTAAAGCAGCGATGCGAACATTCAGGATCTGCCTTGCTTTATGCCACCAACTTTTCTATCGGAGTAAATGTGATGTTTCATATCAACAAAACACTTGCACATGTAATGAACAATGTGAAAGGATATGAGCCGGGGATATTAGAAGTGCATCACACTCAGAAGTTAGACCAGCCCAGTGGCACAGCTATCACTTTGGCCGAAGGCATCATTGAAAATTACACCAGCAAAACACAGTGGGTAAACAAGCTGGCTGAGCAAGATGATGAACTGGGCATAATTAGTCAGCGCGAAGCTGATGTGCCCGGAACACATGTGGTGAACTACTCATCTGCGGCTGATGATTTAAGCATTGTGCATCGTGCCAACAATCGCTCTGGTTTTGCTTTAGGTGCGGTGCTGGCTGCAGAGTGGCTGCACGGCAAGCAAGGTGTTTTTACCATGCAGGATTTTTTAAATTTTGAATCATAGACACATGACCAAATGCACTTGAAAAAAGTGGCAATCAACAATTACAATTAGCTAACCTCCCGATATGATACCTTGGATATTACTTATTCTTCTCCTCATTGTCTATAGCCTTACCTTACCGATGTTGCTCGTAAGAGCAGGCCGCAGCGCCACATTAGGCTATGTGCCATTGGCCAATTTTGTCCCATTCCTGAAGATGATAAAGCGACCATGGTGGTGGACTTTGTTGTTGCTGTGCCCGGGTGTGAATTTGTTGGTGCTGATCATCATGAATGTAGAACTGGGTATTGCATTTGGCAAGCGCAGCATCACGGAGCAATGGTTATTTGGAGCCTTGCCTTGGTTGGCATTGCCTAAGCTGGCCTACAAAGAAAAAGAGGTGAAATTTATTGGCCCACGCGATTGGACTGGCAAGAAGAAAAGCTTCATGCGCGAATGGGGCGAGGCCCTGGTTTTTGCGGTGATAGCTGCTTCAGTTATCCGCACATTTTTTATTGAGGCATTCACCATTCCCACACCATCCATGGAAAAAACCAATCTGGTGGGTGACTATTTATTTGTAAGCAAAGTGAGCTATGGCGCTAAAATTCCACAAACTCCCATGTCCATTCCTTTTGTGCACAATGCAATTCCCGGTGGACTTACCAATAGTTACGTAGGGTGGTTCAGCTTACCCTACTTCAGATTACCCGGCCTTGGCAGTGTGGAGCGCTACGACCCCGTGGTGTTCAACTTTCCGCATGGCGACACAGTGATAGTGGACATGACGTTAAGCACACACGATTATTATCGCTTTCTGCGTGATGAGGCAATGCACATTGCCAAAAACAACATCACGGAATTTGAGAAAGACAAATCAAAATACATGCAGGCCGCCCGTAAAAACCTCGGGCAAAAAAATCAGATCCACAGTTTGATGAAGGGGGGGGTGTATAAAACCAATGGTCTGAAAACACGCCCGATGGACAAGCGTGACAACTATGTGAAACGCTGTATGGGTTTGCCCGGTGACAACCTCAAAATAGTGGGCAGGCAGGTATTCATCAATGATGCACCTGCGGTTAATCCGGACAATCTTATGTTCAGCTACAAATTCACTGTGAGTGATAGAGGCGCCCTGAAAAAAATATATGATGCATACAAAGTGAACATGGGCGACCGGCATCCATTGAAAGATGAATCTCTGAAATATGGAAAGGACACTTTGGGACGCCCATACTACTGGTCGTCATTTACCTGGAATGATTTTCAGCAACTCACGCAAGACCCAACAGTGCTTGGTATGGAACCAACATTGGATGAGCCTGAAGACGCCATGGCATTATTTCCAAATAGCAATGCATATCCATACAACACATGGACACGCGACAACTACGGGCCTGTGCATATACCAGCTAAAGGCGAAACTATCAATCTGACCATAGAGAACATTGAATTTTACCGCAGGGTGATAAATGTTTATGAAGGGAATGAATGGCGTGAAGCAGGAGGGAAGGTGTACATCAACGGAGTGGAAACCAGCACTTATACATTCAAGCAGAACTACTACTGGATGATGGGCGACAATCGCCACCAAAGCGCAGACAGCCGCTACTGGGGCTTTGTGCCGGAGGATCACATTGTGGGCAAACCAGTATTCACTTGGTTTAGTAAAGAGGACAAAGAGTACCAGCCAGGAGGTGAATACCGATGGAGCCGGATGTTCAGGTTTGTGAAATAAAATAGATGTAACAGCCTATAGCTACACATTGAACCTGAAGTGCATCACATCGCCATCTTCCACCACGTATTCTTTGCCTTCCACACCCAGCTTGCCAGCTTCTTTCACCGCAGCTTCGTTTTTGTAAACGATGTAGTCCTTGTATTTGATCACCTCAGCACGGATGAATCCCTTTTCGAAATCGGTGTGAATGACACCCGCAGCTTGTGGCGCGGTGTCGCCATGGTGTATGGTCCATGCACGCACTTCTTTAACACCGGCTGTGAAGTAAGTCTGTAGTTTTAGCAATGAGTATGCAGCGCGTATAAGTTTAGCAACTCCCGGTTCATCCAACCCAAGGTCTTGCAGAAAAATCTGCCGCTCTTCAAACGTTTCTAATTCAGCAATGTCAGCTTCTATAGCAGCGCCAAGCACTATCACTTTGGCCTGCTCATCTTGCACCGCAGCGCGCACTGCTTCTACATGTGCATTGCCCGATAGTACACTTCGCTCTTCCACATTGCACACGTATAACACAGGCTTGCCGGTGAGCAATTGCAACTCCTTATCCAGGTCCTTTTCATCTTCATTTTGTGCAGGCATTGAGCGCGCACTTTTGCCTTGCTCAAATCCTGATTTAAGTCTTTCCAAATAGTCTAAATGTTTTTTAGCTACCGCGTCACCTGCTTTGGCGGCACGCTGCACTTTGGCTATGCGTGCTTCCACGGCCTCAAGGTCTTTCAGTTGCAGCTCTATGTCTATTATCTCTTTGTCGCGCACCGGATTCACGCTGCCATCCACATGCACCACATTGTCATCATCAAAGCAGCGCAGCACGTGTATTATGGCATCTGTCTCTCTGATGTTAGCCAGAAATTTGTTGCCAAGTCCTTCACCTTTGCTGGCGCCCTTTACCAATCCTGCTATGTCTACAATCTCTATTGTGGTGGGCACTATGCGTTCCGGGCTTACCAATTCGGCCAGTTTGTTCAGTCTTTCATCAGGCACAGTGATGGTGCCCACATTAGGCTCTATGGTGCAAAACGGAAAATTGGCTGCCTGCGCTTTTGCGTTGCTGAGGCAGTTAAAAAGGGTTGACTTGCCAACATTGGGCAGGCCTACTATGCCACATTTCAGGGCCATGGTGTCTTGTTTTTGTTTTGAGTAAAAAAATTGAGGGCCGCGAAAATAGCCGTGTGGTGTGGTTGTTGTTGCCGCGTATCACATCATGCACTTTTGCATGAGAACCTTAGTCCAACTTTTTTATCAGCTATGAAAAAAATATTGATCTCACTTGTGTGCTCGCTATGCATAGCAATCACATGCGTTTCGCAAAAAAGCAAACCACAGCCTACATCATCCGTTGCACCAAAAGCACCAGTAGCCAACACACAGCCCGCAGCTAAGCAAGAAAGTAAAAAGGTTGAACCAACAAAGATTGAGCTTGACAACAGCACACCCAAAGCAGAGTCTGCCAAAAAGCCTGTGGTAAAAGAAAAGGAAAGCAACAAATCGAAGGAGAAGGAAATAATAAAAACAAACGAAAAAGAAGTGACCGATAACCAGCCTGCTAAGGAATTGAAGCCAGTCACCGCACGCATGCCTGTGACCATAGAAACCGAAAGCAACAAAAGCAATAAAGAAGAAACTAAAGAACCTGTAACCACTGCAACTGAGCAGCCACATCCATTGCCGGCAACGCCCAATCCGAACCCTACAGATGATGAAATATGCACACAGGTAATGCTAAATCCTGATGTGTATTCATACTCGTGTGTATATAATAACTGCCAATGGTGTTGCCGATGCAACAACCTGTGGTACTACCGTTGGTATCATAACTTTGATAAAGATTGCAACTGGACAGGAGACTTAACCATGGTGAACAGCACAACCGACACATTGGAACTTTACACGGAAACGCACCATGTAATGGATATGCCAACACTGAATACTGATGCCAATTCTTCCATAGCCAACAGAGAACTATATACTGCACTGGTGCTTGTGCCTGGCGATTCGCTCACATTCAAAATGCCATGCGGTGCACTCAAGTATGAGGTGGTTCAACACAAAGAGCATGATGAATATGCTCAGGCCTTGCATCACATAGGCTGGGTGCGTTCCGTCAGTTTTGATGTGCGTGTGGCAATCAGGCCTGATGATTTGAAATAGTAGTCAATTTCGCATTGCCGGTGTACTAGGTGCATAGCAATTCAGCACCACTTCATCCATGGGTTGAGTTTGCGCATTACCACCCGCCACTACCTTGCGCCCACCAACTTCACCCTGCGCGTGCTTCGCAACTTATCCATACTTCTGCTCAAAAGCTACATTGGCCCATTCATAGTCACCTTCATGGTGGCTATGTTCATTTTCGAAATGCAGTTCATCTGGGTTTATCTGGACGAATTAATGGGCAAAGGACTTGATGCCTGGGTTATTTTCAAATTGCTTTTCTACGCATCAGCACGTGTGGTGAACATGGCGCTGCCATTAGCCATACTCATGAGCAGTATCATGACCCTTGGTGCGCTTGCAGAGAACAACGAACTAACGGCAATGAAAAGTGCTGGTGTCTCCTTGGTCAAAATACTACGCCCCCTCATAGCATTCAGCATGATACTTTCTGTTTGCGCATTCCTTTTTGCAAACAACGTGTGGCCTGTTGCCAATCTCAAATTCAAGACTTTGCTTATCAACATTATGAAACAGAAGCCCGCACTGCAACTAACTGACGGTGTGTTCTACAACGGGATAGATGGCATCAGCATACGGGCCATGCGCAACAATACTGAAACCGGTGAATTGCATGATGTACTGATATACGACCACCGAGCTGGCAAGCGCAGCAACCGCACCGTGATACGTGCCGAAAAAGGTATCATGGAGCAGACAGGCGACAAACAATACCTGATACTCACGTTACTCAACGGACATACTTATGATGAGCAGCAAGACAAGAAAACATCCGCATTTAAACCACAGGATTTCAAATACGCGAACGTGCACGGCTCATTTGAGAAAAATATTATTCGATTAGACCTGAGCTCTCTCGTATTCAGTGCAGACAATGAAGAGCAAATGAAAAAACCTGAAGAGTTGATGACCGTATTTCAACTGACAGATGCCATTGACAGCCTTCAATCTCTCAAGGACAGCGTTAGTGGTCGCCTTGCAGGTAGCCATCTCAAAGCACTGCATCTTCGAGGTAATAACTCCGCGGGCAGTACACCTCAGTCCATGCTTTTTGAAACATTGAATGAAACCGAAAAGAAAAAGGCAGTTGACCTGGCCAAACAAAACACCACCAAAATGCAAGACGCGCTGCAGCGCAATGAGGAAGAAATGACCAACATGGATAAGCGTGTGCGGAAACACAAAATAGAATGGCACCGCAAGTTTTATCTGGCAGTGGTCTGCATGGTGCTCTTCTTTGTGGGCGCACCGCTGGGCGCTATCATTCGCAAAGGTGGCATTGGCCTACCAACATTGGTGGCACTGGGCATTTTCATAGCCTATATACTGCTGACGATGGCGGGTGAATCGCTTGCCAAGCACGGTTTTGTACCCGCATGGCTTGGCATCTGGATGAGTACCGCTGTTTTCCTTCCACTTTCAGTTTGGCTTACCTACAAAGCCATGCGCGAAGCTGCCCTGTTCGACCTTGACCGATACACGCGTGCACTGCAATACATTGCCCGCGGATTCAGGAAAGAGACCACCGCATGAAGATTTTACAACTGTGCCTAAAACCTCCGCTACCCGCGCGCGATGGTGGTTGCATAGCCATGAACAACATTACACGTGGCTTGCTTGAGGCTGGTCACAAAGTGAAAATTCTCACCATTTTCACCCAGAAGCACGACTTCGATCCGGATGCCTTGCCTGAGGAGTACATCGAGTCCACGGGCATTGAAGGTGTTTTTATCGATACAAGGCTCAACGCAGTAGATGCATTCGCCAACATCATCACCAGCGATTCCTACAACATCAGTCGCTTCTTTAGCACTGACTACGACATCAAACTTACCAAACTTTTGCAAAAGGAAGACTTCGACATCATACACCTCGAAAGTCTTTTCATGACACCATATCTGGGCACCATTCGCAGGCTTTCCAGCACACCCGTTGTGTTGCGTTCACACAATCTGGAATTTGTAATATGGGAAAAAATAGCGCGCGGCACACGCAATGTAGCGAAGCGTGCCTACCTGAGTTACCTCAGCAAGAAGTTGCGTGCTTATGAGCTGAGTATGCTCAATGAGGTGAGTGGAATTGCTGCCATCAGCGAAGAAGACAAAAAACGTTTCCTTGCATTGGGTGTGAAAAAAAGAATTCGCACCATTCCTTTCGGTTTCGAATTGCAAGACTATCCATACCACGAAAATCTTGAGCCTGAGTTAGCCTTGTTTCATCTTGGTGCCATGGACTGGGAGCCAAACCTTGAAGGCATATTGTGGTTTCTGCAAGACATATGGCCTGCCATACTTCGCAAATACAACACAATGAAATTGTATATAGCCGGGCGTAACATGCCTGAGGATGTACAGCATGCCAACTATCCTGGTGTGGTGATGTGTGGTGAAGTAGAAAGCGCAGTGCAATTCATGGAAAGCAAAGCCATAATGATAGTGCCACTGCTGAGTGCCGGTGGCATCAGGGTAAAAATTATAGAAGGCCTGGCCCTTGGTAAAGCAGTCATTTCCACCACCCTGGGTGCCGAAGGTTTAGACTGTACAGATGGCACCAACATCATGCTGGCTGACAGAAAGGAAGACTGGCTTCATGCAGTGGATCAATTAATAGACAATGATGTGCGCAAAGCCATGGGTCGCGCAGGCCGCGAACATGCTCTCGCACATTTCAACAATGATGCGGTCACACAAACCCTAATTTCATTTTACAAAGAACTTTGCAATCCATGAGGATAGCTATGATGGTGAGCCGCATACCATGGCCGCTCGAGAAGGGCGACAAATTGCGCGCTTACCATCAGCTCCGCCACCTCAGCACACACCATGAGGTGCATCTCTTTTGCCTGAGCGATATACCGCCTGATACAGATGGTCTGGAACATCTGCGCACGATAACGCCACACATCTATGTATATAAACTGAGTAAACTGCGGATGGTCTTCCGGATGGTTTTCTCGCTCTTCAGCCGCATGCCTTGGCAAGTCCATTATTTTTTTCAGAAAAATATTTCGCACCAACTCAAAAAGGATTTGCTGGCCATTAACCCGGACCACGTTTACTGTCAGCTACTGCGCACCAGTGAGTATGTAAAACATATACACCACATACCGAAGACACTCGACTATATGGATGCCCTGAGTGCAGGCTATAAACGCAGATTGGCCGGTGCGCACTGGTGGCAGCGGCCATTGGTAGCTGAGGAGGCGCGGAGGCTTCAGATATATGAGAATCTCATCTTCGAATATTTCGAACACCACACCATCATAAGCGAGCAGGACAGAATGCTGATATTCCACCCAATGCGAGAAAGGATAGCTGTGGTGGCCAATGGTGTAGATACACAATATTTCATGCCACAGGCCATACATGCGCCTACTTATGAATTGCTCTTCACAGGCAACATGAGTTATCCGCCCAATGTGGAATGCGCCTGCCGATTGGCCCTCGAAGTGTTGCCGATTGTGCGCAAGCAATATCCTCACGCCAAACTTTTGCTTTGCGGCACCACACCTGCGCGTGAGGTGCGTGCATTAGCCAATGACGCTGTGCATGTGAGCGGATGGGTGGCTGATATGAGGCACGCCTACCATAGTGCCCGCGTTTTTGCAGCACCGATGAGCAGCGGCAGCGGGCTACAAAACAAATTGCTGGAAGCCATGAGTAGTGGCATGCCATGCGTTACAACACCACTTGCTGCTTCCCCGGTAGGCGCAACCCACTGGAACAATATGTTGGTGGCAGAAAACAACACAGAGATAGCTAAACACATCATCAGCTTGCTTGACAACAAGCAACTTGCTGATGAAATGGGAAGGCAGGCACGCAATACAGTGATACAACATTTTAGCTGGCAACAAAGCATCGAAAAATTGGAGCAGGTGTGGGCCTGAATATTTCACGTACGTGAAAAAAAACATAGCCGATTCTGAAGAAAGTTGTGCTTCTAAAAAATAAAATTACGCAGTGCTGGTTATATCCTCGGCAAGGAACCATGAAGTGATGAGAAAATGAAGCCCGCTCGATATCATCTGCTTCGGTTAGTTGCCTTGCTGCCGAAACCAAACACCACACCGCTATGAGAACTTACTTGATGATTGCCGCTGCATTCACCCTACTCAGTGCACGAGCATTTGGTCAGCCATCTACAATGCCAATCACATTGGAACTTCCAGTGGAGATCAGGGAAGCATATAAAAGTGATCCTATTGGGAGCAATAAATACCGTCTTTCATTCCAATGGAACAGTGACGAACTGCTGAATGAGGCCACATTGAGACAAGTGCGAAGAGAAGGAGTTTGCAGAATAGACATGGTATTTCCACGCTATTCAGGCACTGCTGACTCCAATATGAAAGCATTGAACGAGCTCCGACTTCGGGCATTGGGCAGCCGAGCTGCATTCCTTTTTTACAACACAGCTATAGAATGGCGATTGATTGCTGTTCAAATGAAAACGGCATATTTGGCTGATACCTCAGATGTTCAACCACCGCCATTCACTGGTTTTGTTATCTATACACGACCACACTACATATGGAAAGACCAGCAATTTGTAATAAACGAAAAACCCGTGAGTGCTACCCAGGAAGCACTATACCTGTACAATGATTTGAAACAATACACCTGCTATCTGGAAGGTGCGAAGAAAATGCGTCTTAAAAAAAAGAAGGAAGAAGCGGAAAACACAGGTTACTTCATACCAAAGGCTGACCATAAAGAAGCAAGAGGAATACTATACGAAACCCGCTCTGTATGGAACCGCGATGAAAAATGGAAACAGAATGAGTATGAAGATACTCTTTGGCGACATGCATTTGTGATGGACACCACCTGTGCATGTCTTGCTGAGAAAAATGTTGTACTCAAAAAAATTGCAATCACTGAGCGCGACAAAACCACCCGAACAGACACAACCGTAACCGCTGTGATGAACCGCAACCAGCAATGGAAGCAAGTGATGATGGTAACCGATGTAACGGCAGGCATGTCGCCTTATGTGCTGGATATGCTACAGTGGCGCAAGTTGATAGATCGTGGCAAGCGCGCGCGCCAATACGTTTATTTCAACGATGGTGATCACCTGCCTGACATAGCACCGGGCAATGCAGGAGGCACTTACTACGTGGAAGGCAGCGACAGCAGGCCCATCGAATTGGTCTGTTTTCAGGCCATGCAAAACGGCAGCGGTGGCGAGGCACCGGAAAACAATGTTGAGGCTTTGATTTTTGCACAAAAAAAGAATGAGGCAAAAGCAGAGGTGGTGATGGTGGCCGACAACTGGGCACCAGTGCGCGATTTGTCATTTGTAGGCAAACTGAAGAATCCGGTACACATTATAGTCTGTGGTGGAGATGGGGAAAGGATAAATGCAGACTATCTCTGGATAGCTTACAAGACAGGTGGCAGTGTGCACACACCAAAACATGATGTAACCGGACTCGGTGATTTAAGCGTAGGTAACACCATTGATGTAGGAAACATAACCTATCGTCTAAGCAACTTCGGTTTTCAGATAGTGAAGAAGTGAAAGGCTTTTATTTGCGCGCATGAATGCATACATAGTAGAAGGCACACGCACTGCCATTGGCAGTTTTGGCGGAAGCCTCGCACATCTGCGCGCTGATGATCTTGCCGCATACACCATCGGAGCATTATTGAAAAAAAATCCCGGGCTGGATGCAGCGCAGATAGCCGATGTAGTGCTTGGCTGCGCTAACCAGGCTGGAGAAGACAACCGCAACGTAGCCCGAATGGCACTGCTGCTTGCGGGACTTCCGGTAAGCGTGCCAGGCGAAACAGTGAACCGTCTCTGCGCTTCGGGTATGGCAGCGGTGATGGGTGTGGCCCGCGCAGCACATGCTGGTGAGGGCAACTTATTCATAGCCGGTGGGGTAGAGCACATGACCCGAGGCCCCTGGGTAATTTCCAAAACCTCAGCAGCATTTGGCCGCGATGCACAAATGTTTGACAGCAGTTTCGGATGGCGATTTGTAAACCCCAAAATGAAAGAACAATATGGCACAGATGCCATGGGCGAAACCGCTGAGAACCTTGCCGAACTTTTCAAAATAACCAGAGAAGATCAAGACCACTTCGCGCTGCAAAGTCAAATGAAGGCCGCAAAGGCTGAAGCTTCCGGTCGGTTTGCCCAAGAGATAACTTCACTTTCCATTTCACAGAAGAATGGCGATCCAATCATTTTCTCTAAAGATGAATTTGCGAGGCCTGATAGCACCGTGGAGGTTCTGGCCAAACTCAAACCCGCTTTCAGAAAAGAAGGTACTGTAACGGCAGGCAATGCATCTGGCCTCAACGATGGTGCCGCGGCATTGCTGATAGCATCAGAACAAGGACTGAAAGAAAACAAGCTCACACCAAGAGCAAGAATTGTTTCATCAGCCGTATTCGGGGTTGAGCCTCGCATCATGGGCATTGGGCCGGTGGGTGCATCGCGGCTTGCCTTGCAGCGCGCAGGCCTCTCGCTTGATAGTGTGGACATCATAGAACTGAACGAGGCATTTGCTGCCCAAGTGCTGGCCTGCACACGCCAACTTGGATTGGCTGACGATGATTCGAGGTTGAATCCGAATGGGGGAGCTATAGCACTTGGCCATCCGCTGGGCATGAGTGGTGCGAGATTGCTCCACACGGCAAGTGTAGAATTGCACAATCAAAACAAAAAATATGCGCTGTGCACCATGTGCATAGGAGTAGGGCAGGGCTATGCTGTGGTAATTGAGCGTGTGTAGCACAGTTTGCAATTACACGAACACTTCTGCTATCATGCAGCGGGCGCTACCTCCGCCATGCTCTTCTATGATGTGTAAATCAGCTGCTATCAGTTTACCAAAACTGCTCAATCGGTTTAGCTGATCAGCTGTGAGTATGTCATGCGCACTTTGCGACATCACTATCAATGTTTCACCATGGCTATTTTTCAACTCCAGCATATTACCGGCAAAGCGGCCCATCTGCTCTTCGTTGATGTAGATGATGTGATGTCCTGTGTCCTCCAACTCATCCACTACTGAATGTCGCTCTGCCTCGTTGTCAATGCACATGGCACACAGCACCGCGAAGTGGCTGCCCACACACATCATCACATTGGTGTGGTAGATGGGTTGGCGCACGGACTGCACAGAGTGGAATGACCGAAACATCATCGGCTTAAACCCCATCAGTTGGCACCAATGCAGCAGCGCCTCGCGGTGAGTGCGCCCACTGAGCGAGGCGTAGGCTATGCCATTGGCCCGATCCAGCACAAGGCTTCCTGTCCCCTCAAGGTAAATGTTTGCTTTTTCAAAAAATGCAAGTGAATGTTTTTCGCCCATAGCTACGCCCAAAGTCTGCAATACATCCGTAAGTGGCAGTTCGCGCTCTTGCCTGCGGTTAGGAGCATACATACTATAGGAGACCTGCGTACCACCCTTGTGGAAGCTCACATGGTTATTAGGGAACAAGGCATCGGGCGTGTCATACCTGTCATTGTCCTGCACCACTCCAACTTGTACACCATGGCTCCGAAGCAATTGCACCAATGCATCAAACTCGCGCTGTGCCTCAGCGAGCAAATCAGTATTTGCATCAACTGCCTTCACTTGCTGGAAATAATTGTTCGCAGTAGTTTGTTCATTGCTGCGAAATGTGGCAGGGCGCACCATCAATATGCGGTCAGTACTTTGGCTCATAGTGTTGACAAAAGTGCAGCATGGCGAAACTTTTTAATAGCATATGGTGTAGAAGGGAAGCCTTTTTCCATCCATTATTTTTTTCAAGCAAACCCTATAACCCCAGTGAAGTGCAAGAAACCCTGTAAGATTGTAATGGCCCTTGTGGTCATTATAACTGCTGTTGTAGTTGTTCGATGCAGTGCTGGCAAGAGCACTGGTGCCGGTATGCAGGGCGTTATTGTTTACGATGTCACATTCCCCTTTGAGGCCAATTCAGTGATGCTGGATCTCTACCCCAAGCAGATGACCATGCACTTCAAAGACCACATGATGCGTAGCAGCATCCACAGCAGCTACGACTTACTCACGACTGATTTTATCATAGACAACAGCAAGCACAGTGTCGTGCAAATGCTCAAAAATATGGGCGACCGTGTGGTAATGGAATTGCAAGACGAGCAAGTGAACGATTGGATGAAGCAATATCCGCTGGTGCGCTTAGAACCAACCAACGAAACAGTAACTATAGCCGGGTATGTGTGCAACAAAACCATGGCTTACTTCCAACATGACTCGCTTCCACCTATAGAGTTATACCACACCAAAGGTCTGGGTATTGAGCCATCCAATTGGTGGAACCAATTCAATGGGGTGGATGGATTTCTGATGGGTTATGACATACAGCAATACGGCAAACGAATGCGCCTGCGTGCCCGCGAAGTGCGGTTTGCAGAAGTCAGCAGTGATGAATTCGTATGCCCGGCCAACTTCAAACCCGTTGATCAGAATGAGATGAATCGCCAACTGGTAGCTGTGGTAGAAGAATTCATGCAATAGAGGCGAAATATTCCTGGCCAGTACACAGCGTTCTTAAAATTTCGATGTCTAAGCAGTGTTGGCATAGTCGAAATAATTTCCAACCCTTCCATTTCCATTGCCGCATGGAATAATTTGTTCCATTCCGTAATTGAGAAATGTCCGCCCTAAACCATCAACAAAACACAAAAAAGAAACCCCCGCAAGTATGCAAGGGTTTCGAGTTTTTATGTGCAAGGCAAGCTTTAGAACTTAGCCCGTGAACGTTTCACATTACGTGTTTTTACCCAACTGTATTTACTTCTGTAAAATTTGCTACGACCACGCACCACTTTACCTACGGTTATTTGCGAGGTAAGGTAGCTATCGTTATGGGTGTTATAGCCTCTGATGGAAGGATTGCTGACACCACCCTGGTAGCTATGGTCTTGCAGGCTCATAGGGCCTTGCCCATCAGGCAGGTCGCGGTTCAGTTCAGTTACCAACTCCTGGTATGACTGCGATTGCAGATCCATGGCGAGGTCAAAATTCTCCGGATCGGTAGGAGTAGGCAGTACATATGAACTGGATACATCATCTAAATAATCACTGAATGTGGTGCGCCATGAGAATTCCCATCCTACACGCCACTCTTTGTTGAATGTGAAGTACATACCCAGACCAGCGGGAATAGCTACTCCAAAAGCGCTGTAGTTCAGACCTTCAGTTTGCAAGGGGCGCAGGTCGTACCAAGTGTTGTCCACATAATCGCCAGGCTCCAAATCCGTATTTGGTGAATCACCACCGTTAGTGCCATCATACACCAATCTTGCTTCAGGATTCATGTAGTATGCAGCAGCCCCAACGAATCCATAAAGTTTATAATCAGGATTGTAGAAACCGCGGTTACCTACGTCATTGTCATACCACAGTGTAACCTCAAGTCGGCCACCCACTTCGAACATGCGGTTGCGGAAGTTTAGGTTACGCGCTCTGCGTGGCACATAGGTGGTAAATTCATCAGCATCTTGAATCTGCATGTAGTCAAAATTCATGGCTACCGCAAGGCGCTTAGAGAATTTGTAGCGGCCATAGCTACCCACCGCCCAGCGGGTTTGACCGATGTGCATATCCCAAATAAAATCCTGACGTGGCAGATTTTTGCCACCGATGTCGCCAAGGTAGTTGGCTGCACCGAATTTCAATCCATAATCCCATTGGTATTGAGCCTCAGCACTAAAGCTCAGTGCAAGGGCCAAGATGAAAAGTATTTTTTTCATGTGCGGAATTTTTTTGATAAGGTTTCTTTTTGGTGGAAACGCGGCTAATGTAGCAAGTTTGAATAGCCCCTGAATTGTTTTTTTCAATATGGATACGAACTGAGTTGCAAAGGGTTGTCAGCTTGTCGAAAAATAATTGTGCATACGCACAACCACTTGCATCAGCACACACACATTTGGCGCTGATGCAAAACAGAATCACACAACTTTTTGGAATAGAATACCCCATAGTGCAGGCGGGCATGATCTGGTGTAGCGGATGGGAACTGGCCAGTACGGTGAGTAATGCCGGAGGGCTTGGTATCATAGGCTCGGG
Organism: Flavobacteriales bacterium; assembly: GCA_046155615.1. Lineage (GTDB taxonomy): Bacteria > Bacteroidota > Bacteroidia > Flavobacteriales_D > Sanyastnellaceae > JANNVZ01. Next base: position 70,313 of record JBJXFP010000175.1, read on the forward strand.
CAGCATGTATCCTGATGTGCTGAAGCAGCAAATAGAAAAGTGCAAAGCAGCCACCACCCATCCTTTTGGGGTAAATCTGCCCTTGCTTTATCCTCAGGTGGATGATCACATTCAGATTATCATAGATGCAGGGGTACCAGTGGTTATTACCTCGGCAGGCAATCCAGCTAAGTATGCTGCTACATTCAAGGCAGCAGGCATCAAAGTGGTGCATGTGGTGAGCAGTTCGAAGTTTGCCAAAAAAGCTGAGCAAGCGGGCTGCGATGCAGTGGTGGCCGAAGGCTTCGAGGCAGGCGGACACAATGGCCGCGAAGAGACAACCACAATGTGCTTAGTACCCGCAGTGGCCGATTCAGTGCAGATACCTGTGATAGCTGCTGGTGGCATTAGTGATGGACGCAGCATGCTTGCTGCCTTTGCACTTGGAGCAGAGGCAGTGCAGGTGGGTAGCAGGTTTGTAGCTTCCGTGGAAAGCAGTGCGCACGAAGCCTTTAAACAAAAAGTATTGACAGCGGAAGAGGGCAGCACACAGCTCACACTAAAAGAGCTGACTCCGGTGCGTATGTTGAAGAATGCATTTTTTGAGAAAGTACAGGAAGCTTATGCTCATTGTGCGAGTACGGATGAATTGACCGCGCTACTGGGCCGCGGCAGAGCCAAAAAAGGCATGTTCGAAGGAGATATTACTGAAGGCGAGCTGGAAATAGGCCAGGTAGCCGCAAACATTCGCAATCTGTTGCCTGCGGCAGACATTGTAAAGCAGATGATGGATGAATTCAATGCAGCCAAATCAAAACTGGCAATAAAAGACTAAGAAGAAAAAATTGTGAGGACAACACAACACTTTGCCATTCGTTTCAGTCTGTGTTATGCGTTCAGACATTTGCCGCAGATCACCCACTTATTTTAGCACCCGTTCAGCAAGATTGAAAAAACTAAAAACATACTTCATCATTTGGTTAGCTGCGGCATCGATCAACACTGCAACAGCGCAGGCCTTGCAGCCACCAGCCATACAATGCCTGCAGGTGCAGCCTACTGGTGATGTAGATGTGAACTGGCTGCCAACGGTTGATGCTTTCGGGTCTTTTATCCAATACAACATATACTCAGCTCAGGGCCTTGGCGGACTCTATGCCTTGGCTGGTACAGTTCCATTTCTCAATGCCTCATCTTACCTGCATGCCTTTGGCGGTGCCAATACCGACCAATACGCCTACTATATTACTACAACCTATGATGATGGCAGCGGTCTTTTAGAGTCATCACCTTCCGACACTCTATGCACGCTGTACTTAGAAGCGACACCAAGCTCACTGCCACAGGGCTATGCCTTGCTCAACTGGGACGATCCGCTGGAGGCTGATAACAGCAACGTGCCCGCAGCCAGCGAGTACCACATTTATATGGAGTACCCAGCCGGAGTATGGACGGAAATACTCACCATGCCTTATGGCGTGGATGTGGCCAATTATGAAATCACCTTCTGCAACGAATTCTTGAATTTTCAGGTGGAGCTTGTTGTGCCGGGCCTCTGCAATTTTATAGGGAACATAGATGGCGATGTGTTTCAGGACTTTTTGCCACCAGCAACGCCTGTTGTATCATCAGTAAGTGTGAACCACATTACAAATGATGTGGAGCTGACTTGGGAGGTGAACTCAAGCTCTGACACCCAGGCATACATTGTGTATGAATGTGAGAACCCCGGACTATCCATCTTGGATACACTGTTAGGTATTGCCAATACCCAATTTGTGGATCAGTTAGCAAATCCCAGCACCGCTGCCGAGTGTTATCTGGTAGCTGCCTTTGATACCTGCTACAGCGGTATTCCGCCAAGTCCCAACACAAGTCCTACTACCTCCAACTGTCATTGCAGCATTTACCTGCCTTCTATTTCTTATGCAATCTGTGATGATGATATCAGCTTCTTATGGACACCATACGAAGGCTGGCCTGATGGAGTGGATATGTACATCATTCATCACGTATTTGTAGCAGACCTTTTACCTCCACCAACTGATGCCATGTTCTCGGCTATTGACACCGTGGCTGGTGATGTGCTCAATTACACCCACCTCGCTATTCCCCTTAATGGCTACAATGTTTACTACATAGAGGCTGTCGGGAATTTTACGAATTACCGCTCGATCTCTAACCTGCAATCTGTTTACACCCCTTATCCTGTTGACCCTGCCTACATCTACCTTGCTGATGTTTCGGTAACTGCACATAATGAAATAGCTGTGACGGTAGAAGTTGAGCCAACCATTGATGTGTTCGATTTTACCTTAGAAAAATTTGATGTAAATGGCGATAACTGGGACGAGGTAATAACCGAAAGTTCAAGTAATTCGACCACTGTCACCCTATATGATTACGATGTAGAGACTGATGTTTTTCCATTTACATACCGCATTTATGCAGGTAATACCTGTGGTGATTTGACCGATACCACCAACCTCGGTATCAGCATACTTCAGCAAGGCTTTGCAAGCACAGCACAGGTAAAGAACATACTTACATGGACACCGTATGGCAACTGGGAAAATGGAGTGCAGGCTTACCGTGTACACCGCACCATAGGCGACACTGGCCCAGATGAAGTAATAGCGGAGCTGAGTCCATCAGTATTTACCTATGAGGATGATGTTGCTGTGCTGCTTTACACCGAAGGCAAATTCTGTTATACAATAGAAGCTGTGGAAGTGCCATCTACCTTGCTCGGCATCAGTCATTCATCATACTCCAACGAACTTTGCCTTTCGCAAGAGCCAAAAGTGTGGATACCAAATGCATTTGTTGTAGATGGTTTCAATGAAACATTCAGGCCAGTCATCTCATTTGCCGATTTTGAGAATTACCACATGTACATCTATACCCGATGGGGTGATATGATCTACCACACCACAGACATCAATGCTCCATGGAATGGTACATACGAAGGCACATTGGTGCAAGAGGGCGAGTATGCCTACTTCATCACTGTGGAAGATGGCAAAGGAAGGCCCTTTGAATATGCAGGCCACGTCATCATGCTTTCCAGACGGGAGAAGTAACGGACTGTAGAGGTAATTTCAGCCACGGCCATAGCTCAATCATTCTGCTAAAAAAAACTTCTACTTTAGGCCCTCCAAAAAATCAATTAAACCATCTATTACAATGAAAATTTTAAAGTATTTCCTTATTGTGGTACTTGCTATAGTGGGCATCTACCTGATTATCTGTGCCACAGGCGACAAAGAAATGAAAGCCGGGGCATCAACAACTATTGGTGCATCTGCATCGAGTGTGTTTGAAGAAATAAATGATTATGCACGCTACAAGGCATGGAGTCCATGGATAAAGATGGACACTGCTATTGTAAACGAATTTTCAGGCACGCCCGGAACAGTTGGCCACAAGAACACCTGGAAAAGCAAAGTGCTTGGCGATGGCACACAAGAATTTGTAGAAGTACGCACTGATGAATTCATTAAAATGGAATTGCGCTTTGTGGACTGGGGTGACAAACCTTCCTATTCTACATACACATTAGCCCAGGCTGGCGATAGCACAAAAATTACCTGGGAAATGGATGGTGGCGAAATTCCCTTCATGATGCGCGGTATGATGGTGCTGATGGGAGGTGGCAACGCGAAGATGTCCGAAATTTTTGCCAGCGGCCTGAAGGATTTGAAAGCTATAGCCGAGAAGAAACCCAAAGCCGAAGCTGTGAAGTATGAGGTGGTGGACATTACCGATACTCCTTATTTGGGCCAGTTGCACAAAGGCTTGGTGATGGACGCGGTAGATTCATCCCTGTTTGCCAATGCATTCACAGCAGTGGGCGGGCAGATGGGCAAGACCCCACCTGCCGGAATGCCCTTCTGCATTGGCCGCATGGTGAACTATGAAACACACATGATGGACCTGGAAATATGTATGCCTACGGCTACCGAGATGCCTGCCGCTGCTGGCTTCACTAGTGGTAAAATACCTGCTGGCCGTTGTGCCAAGTTTGTATATACAGGCCCATACGAAGGCACGGCTTCCGCCTGGGACCCTTTCATGAAGCAGATAGAAAAAGATGGATTGAAAATCCGCTGGGACGGCTACGAGGTGTATGCTAACGACCCTGGTGAAGTAAAAGACCCTGCGAAATTCATTACCTGGCTGATGGTGCCGGTGGAATAAGCAGAAACATATTTTATGCCAAATGGCTCATAAAAGGCTGACCCTAAGTATGGTTAGCCTTTTCTTTATGCAGTTATACTTCATCCATTTTGACAGACTGCATGGCCAAATCAGTCGCACTGCAATACAGGCGCCCGGAATGCAACGAGACACCTGTCGCTGAGCAATCCGGCCTCCCTGATTGCGATAAAACTGTTGTCGGGGAGCAATCTGGCCTCCCGGATTGCAATAAAACTGTTGTCGCGGAGCAATCTGGCTTCCCTGAATGCTACAAGACACTTGTCGCAGAGCAATCTGGCCTCGCGTATTGCGATAAAACTGTAGTTTCCTTGAAATCTGGCCTGCCGGATTGCTCAACGACTGATTTTTTATTACCAAAACAAGCAGCGGAAGTGGCTCAGTAGTTCATCACCACTATCTCCTTCACGGCACCGCGCAGCGTAGCATTCGCATTGATGCTGCGCCTTGCACTTACCCTCTCTATTCTATATCCCGCATACAAATCATCAAAGAAATGGTCGTGTGGATCATGATTTTTGGGATCACTGTTGCTGAGCATTACCTGTGCGCCCTGCTTGTCGAGTTGGCGAAAAACACTGGCCAGCACTATCTGGTGGGCATCATGAAAGTCGTGCCTGCTATATGCTTTGAAACTTGCTGTGCGGCTGATGGGCCTGTAGGGCGGGTCGCAATACACGAACGAATGGCTCTGAACTTCGTTAACTATATCGGTGAAATCAGCAATGCGTATTTCAGCAATTCCTAATGCCTGATGGACAGCCTGAAGATTATCAGCATCACAAATGGTGGGTTTGCTGTAGTCACCCGCAGGTGTGTTGAAATCGCCTTTCTGATTTACTCGGTAAAGACCATTGAAACAGGTGCGGTTAAGAAATATGAACTGAGCGGCACGCGGTATCCAGTGCTCGCTGTATTTGTTGTAGTCCATATTGAATCGCTGCAGGTTGAAGTTGGTGCGCTGCTCATAGAAGTATTCAAGGCGTTTTTCCTTTCCCAGTTTCAGATAGTCCCGCTCATATCGTTCCAAAAATTCGAGCAGGCTGTACACATCCTGCTGAACCACACGATACACCAGCACAAGTTCTTCATTGATGTCATACAGATGTGCGGTTTCTATTTTGAAATGATTCACCAAATCGAAAAACACTGCACCACTGCCCAGAAATGGTTCATGAAAATGCTTGACTTTGTTCTTTGCAAGATTGTCAGGATACATACTGCGGAACTGCTCCAGCAATTGGCGTTTGCCCCCGGCCCATTTGAGGAAGGGGCGGGCAGTAATATGAGATCGGGATTGTTGAACTGACATCAGCTGAACACACAGAGGTGGCAGCAATAGTAGGTCGAAGCCAATGATGGAGCTTAGTCCATCTCCATCAGACCCCACTGGCCATTTTCTTTCAGCCAGTATATGTTGTCCCAGGCGTGCACAGCATCGTCCACGGGTTCCATCTGCATCACCTCGCCATAGCTGTTGTAGAACATGAAGCCCTCGCCATTTACATCACTCAGCAGATAGTTGCCTACACCGCGGTAAGCAAAACCTTCGGGAAATTGTTTTACAACCTTGCCATCTGTGCCCATCAATTGTGCTCTGAATTTGTTCAGCACAAATTGCCCTACCTGCCATTCTTCAAATTTCCAGATTAGTTTTTTCTCAAATACATCGCTGTATGAATATTCTAACTGAGACTCTATGATTTTCATTTCACTAAGGTCAATCAGATAAGAAGCACCATCCAAACTTTCATTGAACATGTATGCTGCACAGATGCTACTGCCTAAGTAGCCAAGTCCAATTTCCTGACACTCGAAAATTTTCAGTGTCATCAGGCTTTTGCCGTTCATATCAATTATTTGAGGAATACCATCTATAACTACCAATGCCACTCCGTAAGAAACAAATGCGGTTGCCTTTTCATAACTTCTGTTGAACAAGCGCTGCTGCGAAGTATTGATGTAATGGTAGCCTTCGAATGTAGCTACGCAGCTTATTCCACGTTGAAACGGAGTAGCTTCCAGATACCATTCAGTAGCATGGTTGTTTACAGGCATGTATGCTGCATTGTCATTTTGCTTTTCCAGTTCAGACTTCAACTTTTGAATGTTGCCGTAGCCATATATCTTGGACGCTTTGCCTTGCCCTTGTGATTGGGTTTTCTCCAGCAAAAACATATCACTATCAATACTGCCACGCGGTGTGCCCCAGTTAGCAGGCACTTCATAAAATTTGCCTTGCAAGTCGATGTAGCCATGTCTGATAGCTATATCACTTGAACTACCTGAACTGCCAGCCATGCACACTCGTGCATATCCATTCTGAAACATGTCGGCCTCGGTAAATGCGGCAGCAATCACCAGTTCAGCTTTCTGATTGCAATAGCCATACATACCATTGGCCGATTTCACCTTCACACAGGCAAGTCCTTCGCTGAAGGGCGAAACTTCTTCGTACCTATTGTCTGGCAATATTTTCCAATCTTGGGCTGATGCTGAAGTGCTGATAACCATGAGCAGCACAACAATGCGGATAACAGGGTAGATCATTTTTTATGATAAGGTTTTTGTGGTGTTTAATTCATATCCATGCAGGCATTGCCGGCAAGTAACAAAAAAAACATTGCGAGTTGATACGCGTTGAACTGTCGGTTGTTTCATAATTGAAAAAAGTCAGCGTTGATTCCATCTTTCCTTGCACCTGTGTGTGTAACTCCCGGATAGGAATACTCAAAGAACTCAAAGATTTTTAGTAGCATGTGAGAGCGCCTCTAAATTCACCACCACAATTTTATTTTTGATTATGAAACCAATGAAAAGAAACTTGATCCTGCTGATGGTGGCCACAGTGATGGCCTGTAGTACACCCAACCCAACTCATGGGCAAACCACCTGGCCGGCTATGGAGCAAGGTACAGTGCTCACCCAAACTGATGTTGTAACAGGCTTGTACCGCCCCTGGGAAATATTGTGGGGGCAAGACGACTACATCTGGTGTACCCAGCGCAATGGCAAAGTCCTGCACATAGATCCACTCACAGGAAACTACACCACCATACTCGACAAATCATCAGTAATACCCGGAGACCCCACTGCTGGCGATAGTGAACCCGGCATGTTGGGCATGTGCCTTCATCCTCAGTTTCCTGACAGTAACTATGTTTTCATTGTATATAACTATGAGGCAGGCAACAGTATAGAGGAGCGCCTCAGTTGTTTCCAATGGGACGGAACCAACTTAGTGAACGAACAAATTTTTATAGATGACATACCCGGTTATTGGATTCACGATGGCTCACGCATCATATTGGATGCCACGGGCAAACTGATGATGACCACGGGTGATACAGGTGATGGGGGAGACAGCAGCCAGGATATGGATGCGCTGAATGGAAAGGTGCTGCGCATAAACCTCGATGGCAGCATACCTGCTGACAATCCTGACCCGGCCAGCTATGTATGGAGTTTTGGCCACCGCAATGCACAAGGCTTGTGCCTTGGCCCTGATGGCATCATTTACAGCAGCGAACACGGGCAAAGCAACAGTGACGAATTCAACATCATAGAACCAAACCGCAACTACGGCTGGCCAACAGTGCAGGGCGCTTGCAACACCTCATCCGAACAGACTTACTGCGATGCGAACGATGTGAAAGAACCTCTGATGGAATGGTCGCCATGTGTGGCTGTGAACGGAATAGAATATTACAACCATCCTGCAATTCCTGAGTGGCAAAACAGCATCCTGATGAGTGTGATGGGTGGACTGAGTGGTACAGGTGGGAACAACGATCGTGTAAGCGTCTTGCACCTCAGCAGTGACTACCTAACCATTGAAAGCGAAAACAAATATTTCAGCACCTTGAACCAGCGTTTTCGTGATGTGTGCATCAATCCGTATACAGGTGCCGTGTATGTGGCACTCAATGGCACAAGTTATCCGGGGCAGGGACAGAACAAAATCATTGAGTTCAGAAATATGGCCTACAATGCAGTGCAAGAACCTGCTATTACAGTTGGACAAGACATCAGCATATATCCGAACCCTGCCGGTGATACCGTAACACTGGAGGCTTCAACAAGTATTGTAGGCACTACAGTGCAGATATATACATTCAACGGTGTGCTGGTAAAAGAAGTGAAGGTAGAAAGTCAAAAACAGAGTCTCGACATCAGCACATTGGCCACAGGGAACTACTGGGTGCTTGCAACCAATTCCATTGGAAGCACCACATGTGAGTTTTTCAAACCATAACAATTGTAGATTTTTCGAAAGAAATAATGCCCCCTGCTTTTCAGCAGGGGGCATTTTGTTTTTCATCGGTTGGGCGGCCTCATTTTCTGCAATATTTCTCGGCTTCGTCAAGGGAATATTTCTGCTCTAGGTCCACATCGTTGAAGCCACGTTTTTCACCCCAAGCAAATATTTTCTCAAACCATAAGAGCACCTTTTTGTGCTTTATCATTCCTAGAAAATAGACTTCGTGCTCCTTCTCTTTCATGCCCATATTGTATAGTACCTGGTCGTGCTCAGTAATGCCTAAGTGGTGGAAAAAATGAATCATACGGAAATACTCGCACACATTGCCACTCTCAAGTCTGCCTGCAAAATAGTAGGGCATGAACCACCCTATCACGTGGCATGCGGTTCCAATGGTGCGGCCCACCAGATGAAACCTAACTTCGTACAACCACGATGGCTTTATGTGATAGTGTTGCATGATGTGCAGCACTTCCGCCCGATGGTTCCATTCGTCTTGTTCTATTTGACGTATGGCTGCTTTTTCCATTTCACTTTTTACTGACGCTGCATGACCCTGATAAGCGAATGATGCGGCTTTTTCTGCGCTGTAAGCTTTGCGCAGCAGATCAGCCAGTTCGGGGTGGTGTAGTGTTTCTTTTTGCATATAAAAAAGGAAAAGCGGCTTTGGAGGTCTGCAACATAAAGGCTGATGCAACTAACGCAGATTGATCTCATCAAAGAAATACAAGCAACCTGTGCATTGTATAATGAATCAAAGAACTATACCAATCAAAGAATTATGATGAAGACGATAATGAAATGGGTGTGTATGATGGCTATAGCCACACTGCCCGCTACTGGTGAGGCACAATTGACAATAAACAACAACATCACCCTTGATGAGGCCATCACGCTGCTGCTTGGCCCCGATGTGGAATTCAGCAATGTAACCTTCAGTGGGCTCGATCACCAGCGTGGCCAGTTCGATGTAAGCACCTTCGATTTTGGCTTCAACAGTGGACTCATATTGGGCAGTGGCGATGTGGCCATAGCGCCAGGTCCCAATGCCGGAGGTTCAGAAAGCCTGGGAGGTGGAGTATTTGGTGCCACTGATGCTGACCTCGATGCGTTAGATGGTCTTACGCACAACGATGCGGTGATACTTGAATTCGATTTTGTAGCTACAGGCAGCACTGTATCTTTCAACTACCGCTGGAGCAGCGATGAGTATCCTGAATTTAGCGGTGCTGATGCAGACGGTGATGGTTTCAGCGATTGTGGTGATGTAAGTGATGTGTTTGGTTTCTTTCTGAGTGGCCCGGGTATAAGCGGCACTTTCAGCAACAGCGCAGTCAATATTGCCCTCATTCCAGGCAGTTCAGATTTTGTATCCATCAAAAACCTGAATGGCGGTTGCACTGGTACCGCTCTCGCGGGCGCATTGGACTGCAACTACTGTGAATATTATGTGGACAATAATCTGGCTGGTACTACTTACTACAACGACCTTGGCTATGATGGCCTTACTACCATATTGGTAGCCACATACGGAGGTCTGGAGTGTGGTGCCACCTATCATATCAAGTTGGCTGTAGCCGATGTGAGCGATACCATTTACGACTCTGCTGTTTTTCTTGAAGCAGGTAGTTTCGAGGTTACAGGTACACTCATTGAGGCCAATGCCATCAACCCCAATCCGATTTTGGGACAAGGCAATTTGCTGGAAGGCTGCACTGATGGACAATTTATTGTGCATCCACCAAGCTGCCTTACTGACCCGCTTGAGATCATTCTATACACCGAAGGCACTGCCACGCAAGATGTGGACTATACAGGTATTCCACCATCCATCTTCATGACGGGGACAGATGTGCTGATACCCTTCACCACTGTGGCTGACGGAATATTCGAAGACACAGAAACAATTACAGTCTATTTCATATACACCAACTCAAGCGATGAGTTAGACACAGCAACGGCCACCATCAACCTTGTGAACTACGAACTGCCAAGTGTGCAAGTGGAAGATGTATTCATTTGCGGAAGCGATGAAACCGTTACTGCGGTGGTTACTGATGGGTTCGCTCCTTTTCAGTTCAGTTATAGTTCAGGTGAAATGACACCCGATGCCACCTATAGCGAAGGCGATGCAGGGTTTTATGATGTTACTGTAATTGACTATTGCCTGGAGACAGCCACAGATAATTTTGAAGTATTAGAACCGGAACCTCTTGTGGTATTGCCAGCAGCAGACTTATGCCTTGGTGTAGCTACCCCTGATTTGGCCGAAGGTGGTGGCCTTCCTTACACTTTTATTTTCAATGTAGACTCGCTGAACCAACAAGGCAATGACGATAGTTTCATGCCACTGTTTCCAGGTATTTATGAAATACAAACCAGCGACCAGTGTGGTGATATGGGAACAACCCTGATAGTGGTGGAAGTATGTGACACAAAAATCCCCAACGTATTTACACCCAATAGTGATGGTGTGAATGATAGTTTTGAAATAGATGGTATTGAAGGATTCCCGAACAGCGAGGTTATCATATTCAACCGTTGGGGCAACGTACTATTTGAAAGCAGCAACTACCAGAACACCTGGACAGGTAAGGACAGTCCTGATGGTGTCTATTACTATGTATTCAACCGCTCCGATGGTGAGAGCTTCGAAGGATACGTGCATGTGATTCGGTAAGACAAAGAATATTCTGCCATGAAGTAACAGAGCAAGAGGTGGGTCATTTACAAGGCCCGCCTTTTGTTTTTCCATTCAGTACATTGGCTTGAGCACCCATTAATTCTGTTGCTTGGGTTTGTGCTTTTCAAAATATTTCATGTATCGTAAGCCATCACTCACATAGTATGGGTCGTGTGTGCGGCTGCGTCCACTCAGTGGAAATCGCCTACCAGTGTTGTGATAGTGAAAGGCATCCTTCCATTTTTTCTTCTTCAGAAAATGGCCGTACTCACCGGCTATCCACTTGGCACCTATGCGCGCTGCCTCCTCCTCGCTGCGCAGGTCGGCTACGTTTACTCCCAGCGGTATGGCTTTGTAGCCCATCAGTTGAAACGGTCCCCACGAGGTGGCAAGGTTTCTCAATCCATTCTCATCCATGCCTTGCAGGTGTTCGGGTTTTATGCTTTCATACTTGCGCAGTTTGGCTTGTTGTAGTTTTTTCAATTGAGAAAAAATATGTTTCTCAAAACGGTGTCCTGCTGGTTTTTCACCTCCGCATTCAAGCACGGTGAGTGCCATCAGGTATTCATAAGGCACATCAAATTCGTTAGCGATATCAATCATCTCATCACTGTAGTTGGTGTGTGCCCACTCCAGATCGCTCATGCCCGCAGGCCGGGGATTTTCCGGCAACTCTATTCCTAATGTATTGCGCACCCACTCAGCCACTTCGTAGCGGTAGCGCCACAGCAGCAGGCCGCACACAAGGAGTATGCTGAGTATGATGACGTATTTTTTTCGCAACCACTTGCTCATGCATCACAATGATGCATGCAATTGTATGTACCACCATTGGGGCTGTATCATTTTTTGAACAACAACTCATCAATAGCATGAGTGCAGCGCAGGCCTATGTTTGTGCACTATGCAAGCAAGCACATGGCATCGACTGCAATCGCCTAATGGCATCAATTATCTGAACATTGGATTGATGCTGGCAAGCACGGTGCTGGCATTTCTGTTGCCTTTCGAGTTGTTTCTTTTTTCTTATGCTGTGCTGGGGCCACTGCATTACCTCACCGAATTGTCGTGGTTGGAGAAAAAAAGTTTTTTTGTAACCGACAAAAAGGAAGTATGGCTGTTTGTAATTCTTGCCGTGGTAGTAGCCCTGGGCAGCATAAAGCCTGATACCAACCTGAACCAATATGTAGGCTTACTGATGATGGCCGGTTTTCTGTATGCGCTGTGCATGCTGGTGCTAAAGAAAACCGCATGGCGAATAGCAGGTGTTGTATTCATTGTGATAGTGATGCAAGGATGCAAACTCAATCAATTTCCCGACATGTGGTTTGTTTTCTTTGGCATTCTGTTGCCTACCATCATCCATGTTTTTCTCTTCACCGGTGCATTCATTTTGTTTGGTGCCCTTAAGTCAAGAAGTTTTTCGGGCCTTGCATCACTTGTCGTGTTTTTGTTTTGTTGTGTCCTGTTTTTTGTGTGGAAGCCCGCACTTTTTTATGATGATGTAAGCACCGCAGTGCGCGATACCTATCGTTCATTTCATATTGTCAATTTTGCAATGTACAAGTTGCTTTTCGATGCCAATGCAGCGGTGAGCGATGCACAGTTTTACACCTCAGCACCATTTGTAGCTATCATGCGTTTCATCGCCTTTGCCTACACCTATCACTACCTCAATTGGTTTTCCAAAACCTCAGTCATCAAATGGAATGACGTAAGCAAAACACGCATGGCACTCATTGTTGTCTTTTGGCTTTTGTCTGTTGGGCTTTTTCTTTTTGATTACAAAACTGGATTACTAGCTTTGCTTGCATTGAGCCTTATACATGTGCTTTGTGAGTTTCCGCTCAACCATATCACGTTTGCGGGTATATACCGAGAGTTGCGTCAAATTATTCGCAGGCACTAAGGAGCAAATCTTCCCACACTTCCCGCCATCCTTTCCAAATCCCCTCATCGCACAGTGTTTCGTTGTGCCAGAGGCTGATGAATATTCCATTCACCTTTTTCACTTCACTTATCAATTCATTGTGCAGGGCTATGGCCTCAGCGGGTTGTAGATTCAGATAGCGGTTCAGCGTGGCGTCCATGGCTGCGAATGGGTGTATGGTGAGTTTTGTCGCTTCATCTTTTCCCCAATCGAACCATGAGAATGACCTGCATGTGCCTGCACGAAAACCAACATCGTCAGCGTAGCCCATGGTGTAATCATCAGTAATACCGCAAGCCAGCAATGCACGATAAGTATGCGGCATACGCAGCATGAGGTAATGTTGCCTGCTGCGTGTGCAAGGCTCATGCGTTATTTCTTCAAGTCTGGCTTTTTCCAATTTCAATGTATCCATGTCGCTGTTGCTGGCCACACCGGGGTGCAGACCCACAGCTTTTTTCGAATGGCAATTGCGTACAAGCGCTTGCAATGATTTGCTGGTGTGCGGCACATTTTTATCCATACTGCCATAGTCTGCAAGCAGAAAGAAAAAAATGGTTTCAATGCCCACACTCTTTTGCATGATGTAATTGTATGTGTCATATACATCGGGTTTGAGATGCAGCAAAGTCAAAATGCGATTGCACAGGTTAGCGAAGCGGAAATGAACAAGGTCTTTGCCCATGCCACCAAGTGTGCGCACAAGACCTTTGTGGCGGTATGCAAATGCACTGTCCACATCAATTGTCGAAATGAAACGATACTGAACCTTGCGAAAAATGACCTCCGGCCATCGCGATTTTATCTCATCAGAAAAAGCAATTATCCAATAGTCAACCCAAGGCTTGCGGTAAAATTTTTGGTCCGCATATAGGGAATCTGCCGCTGTATATCTGTCCAGCTCATCAGTGTGTTTAGCATTGTACTCATCGCACCGTGCCAGCATGTAGAATGTGGCGAAAAAAATATCAATACCAATACCTTGCTCTGTCGGGTAGATGGCTTGCATACCACGCCATTTGCCGAGGGCAGGTCTTACAAGTTCGGTTGGTTTGAAATGGTGTATTTCGTTAGCCGGCCAAACATGTACAGCATCTTTTACTGCTGTTATTGAGTAATTGATTTTGGGGCCTTGGTAATTTTCGAAAGCACTGAAATCGGAAGTGAGCTGCCACGCTGACTCACAATCGCGCAACACTGCGCTGCATGCGTAGTGCAGGACATTGCAGATTTGGGTAGTGTATATGAGCAACATTTACGAATTCAGGTGTGCCAGTATTTTTTCGCAAATGAAGTGTGCAGCTCTGCCATCACCGTACAGTGCGGGCCACGCAGCTGGAGGCGATTTCATATAGTGTTTCGCGGCATCTATGATTCGTGTTTCGTCAGCATCGCACACAGTTGCAAAACCACTATCCACGAGCTCAATCCATTCGGTTTCGCTGCGCAAAACAATTACCGGCTTCCGACTGAAGTAGGCTTCCTTTTGCAGTCCACCGCTATCAGTCAATACCAATTTGCAATGTTGTAATAACAATTGCATATCGAAATAACTCAATGGCTCTGTCACATGCAGTCCTTTGATCAATTTCAGTTTTTGCAAACCTGACGGCCCAATAGATTTCGCAGTGCGCGGATGGAGTGGAAATACTATATCGATTTTGATATTTTCAATCAGTTTGCACAAAGTTTCCAGCAGCGTGTGCAGTCTTTTTTCGTCATCTGTATTGCTATCGCGGTGTATGGTGCATACTGCAAAATCTTCGTTTACAAATGCAATTCCCAATTGAGACAAACTCATCTGGCTCACCTTGTGTGCTGCATGCATAGACACATCCAGCATGATGTCGCCACAGCGGTACACAACAGGATTATTGATACTTGCCTTTTGGAAATTTTTCATTGTCAAACCTTCGCTTTGCAGGTTCAATACTCCTGCATCAGAAGGGGTGAAGAGGATGCTTGATAAATGATCGCAGGTAACGCGGTTGATCTCTTCAGGCATCATCTTGTTGAACGAGCGGATACCTGCCTCCACATGTATCAGCGGCATATGCAGTTTGGCTGCGGCTAAGGCACCGGCCAGTGTTGAGTTGGTGTCGCCATACACCAGCACAGCATCAGGCTTTTCATATAGAAGTACTTTTTCTACTTCGGCAAGCATGGCAGCAGTTTGTGCACCGTGTGTGCCTGCACCAGTTGTTAGCGAGTAGGAGGGAGGTTCTATTTCCAATTCATCAAAAAAAACCTGCGACATGTTGTGGTCGAAGTGCTGCCCGGTGTGTACCAATATTTCGCTTATGCGTTTATTGAAATGCTCACCGATGGCTCGGCTCAGTGCTGCTGCTTTTATGAATTGTGGTCTTGCGCCCACTATGGTGGCGAGGCGCATCATAACAGGCTCAGTTGATTGTCTTCGTAGTAGCTATAGTATCCGCTATCAGTTACTATGATGTGGTCCTGTAGCTGGCAGTCGAGCAGCGCACCACTTTCCTTTATTTTTTTTGTTATCTGGTTGTCGGCTTCACTTGGCCAACGGCTGCCGCTGGGGTGGTTGTGTGCCACTATTATTCTTTCAGCACTCATATCAAGGGCCAGTTTGAAAAGCTTTTTCAAATCAACCACGGTAGCCGTCATTCCTCCTTCACTTATGCGTTTTACGCCTATTGACACACACTTGCGGTTGAGTGCTATAAGCCAAAACTCCTCATGTTCCAGATTGTCTAAATGTTGCAGCATCATTTCGTAAGCCACTGCCGGTGTTACCACGGGCGAGAGTGAAGTAGCTTCAGTGGCTCGTCTTCTTCTTGCCAGTTCTATGGCAGCCATTACCGTTATTGATTTGGCTTCACCCATGCCTTTGAATTTTTTCAAATCCGTGAGACCAAGCTTGCCCAGTGATACCAAGTCGTTGTTTACCGAACCAAGAATTCTGCGGCTGAGTGCCACAGCACTTTCATCGCGGCTGCCTGAGCCAATGATGATGGCCAGCAGTTCGGCATCGCTGAGCGCACCTGAGCCTTTGAGGGCAAGTTTTTCGCGGGGGCGGTCGTCTTCGCTCCAGGCTTTGATGCTACTGCTGTGTTGCTGCAAACTGTGCATAAAAAAAGAAGGCCTGCCTGTGAGCAGGCGGCCTTCAAATATATCCGTGTGTTATTGGTGCAAAGTTATTTCAGTCCGTTCACATGCAACTGAACGCTGCTTTTCAGGTTAGCAGCTTTGTTTTTATGAATCACACTATTCTTCGCGAGTTTATCTATCATAGCCACTACCTGAGGCATAAGTGATTCGCCTTCTTTCTTCGCAGTAATGGTGCGCAGTTTGCGCAATGCGTTGCGCATGGTTTTGTGGAAATACTTGTTGCGCAGGCGCTTTGCATTGTTGCTGCGTATTCTTTTGATAGATGATTTGTGATTTGCCATTGTGGTCTTTTCTGATGTTGCTAAAAAAAATTGGGCTGCGAATATAACCGCCTCTTTTCACTGTCCAATTTTTTGTTGCACTGGGTGAGGCGAACCTTAGCGCTCACCATGGAGTATAAATGGGGCCGCACTTCAACGGTTCAAGGCACATTATGATTTGCTTTCGCCATTTACGCTTGATGCTAACACTTGTCACGGTGCCCGCCACTGTACACTTGGCAGCGCAGGACAACTACAAACAAAGGATTGACAGCCTCAGCCGAGAATTTGCAATGGCCTTGCACGACAGTACGCGCAGCCGATTGCTTGACGACATCAGCTATATATGGTACTCCTATGATTTGGACAGCAGCATGGTGTACGCCAAATACTCTGGTGACTATGCCCGCAAGTGTGGCGACCGCAAACTGGAGGCCCAGTCATACAACTCCATTGGGGTATGCCTGATCAACAAGGCGGCCTTGATGAGCGCCATGGAAAACTTCAGCGAGGCATACAATATATACCGCGCAATAGATGATAAGCGTGGCGAAGCCAAAATGGTGAACAACCTCGGAGTAATTTACAGTGAAATAGGCGAGTACGAAAAATCAATAGAGAAATTCAGCCTTTCGTACAGGCTCAATATGGAATTGGGGCTTTGGGATGTGGCATCGCACGCGCTCTTCAACACCTCGCTCAATCAGAATCTGATGGAAAAATATGATGCCGCAATGATCAGCGCACGCAGACTCGATTCGCTCTGGAAGGCTCATCCCGATGTTATCCACCCGGCCCCGCTGTTTGCTGATATTTATTACCACCTCAATCAGTTGGATTCTGCACGGTATTATGCTGAATTAGCCATCAAGAATCACGTTGTTAAAGGAGAGACCTATTTCATGATCTCATCGCGTATAACACTGGCTGATATCCTGATAAAACAAGGCAAACTACAGGATGCTGCAGATCTGCTTTACCACTGCGAGCGGCAAATAGAAGAAAACGACCTGACCGATGCACGCATCAACCTGTTGCCTGTAAAGGCTGATTATCTTGCATGTATTGGAAAACATGCAGAGGCATTTGAAGTGAATAAGGAGTACATGGCTTTGAAAGACAGTATTGACAAAGCCAACAGAATGAATATCATAAACGACTTAAATGCTCGCTATGAAACAGAGCGCATGGAGAAGGAAATAAAAATGCAGGATGACCAACTTGCTGAAAGTAAAACCTGGCTTGTGTCTGCGTTGCTTGTGGCATTAGTCCTAATGGCAAGTTTAGTATCTGTGTTCTTTTTCCTCAAGAAAAACAAAAGACTGAACCGCCTGCTGAAATTGCAAAATGGCCAGATAAGTATGCAACGTCAGAAGATTATTTCTTCCATCACCTATGCAAAGAAGATTCAACAATCCACACTGCCCAGGGAGCAAGAGTTTCGCTCATTGTTCAAGGAATCATTTATCTACTTCAAGCCGAAGGACATCATATCAGGCGACTTCTACTCATACCAGTTAATAGATAATAAAACTTACATAGCCGCCATTGACTGTACCGGTCATGGCGTGCCAGGAGCGTTCATGTCGCTAATCGCAAATGCTAAGCTAAACCGGGTAGTGAATGAACTAGAAGAGCGTGACCCTGGTCGAATACTGAGAGCTATGCACCACGAAATTCAAATAGCCCTAAATCAGGAGCGCGATGATGACAACGCGCAAGACGGGCTTGAGATGAGTCTCTGCGTGATTGATAAATTCAGAAAGACAATTCAGTTTGCAGGCGCAGGCAGTTCCATCATGATGTTCAGAAATGATTTGCTTGAAGAATTCAAAGGCTCGCCCATAGTAATAGGTGGCCGTTTTGGTGGCGACAGTCGTAAAATGCCTGAATTCGCAACCCAGGAAATCAGTTACAATGAGAATGACATGCTGGTAATGTATTCAGACGGATTTCATGACCAGATAGGAGGGGAGGAGAACAAAAAACTGAACAAACCACGCTTCCGCAATTTTCTCAAAAGCCTTTATGCACAAAACCTTCACAAGGCTGGTGAATTAAGTGATAGCTTCATCAACAGTTGGCGAAGACACTTGCCTCAGACTGATGACATCATGCTGATAGGAGTGAGGTTGTGAGCTACTCAGTAAGCAGCAGCACCTTGTCTTCGGCTCCATCTTTCTTCCACATCACACGCACTTTCTGATTGTCGTAGCTGTCCACACTTTTGCCGATGTACTTGGGTTCAACGGGTAGCTCGCGGCTATACCTGCGGTCCACCAGCACCAATAGTTCCACACTGCATGGGCGGCCATATTCCATGAGGCCCGATACTCCTGCGCGGATGGTTCGGCCTGTGTAGAGTACGTCATCTATCAGTATCACATTTTTGTTTTCGAGCGAAAAGGGAATTTCCGTAGGCTTGGCCACCAGCGGCTTATCGTGCATACGAAAGTCATCACGATAAAATGTTGGATCTATTACACCGTAGTCCAATTTCAATTTGGGCTGTATCTCTTGTAACTGCTCCACTATACACTCTGCCAGCAGCACACCGCGCGGCTGTAGGCCAAGTATCACTGCATTGGCAAAGTCATCATGGTTTTCTATCAATTGATAACAAAGCCTTTTGATGATGAGGCCAAGCAGCTTGCTGTCTATGAGGGTGAGTTGTTTCAAAATTCAGAATGGAGAATGGAGAATTGAAAATGAAAAGTGTTTGGATCATTTTCAATTTTAGATGCTCAATTTTCAAATCATTTATAGAGAAGTTCTTTAGCTGTTTTCACCACGTCACTTACTTGTGGCAAAGCAGCATCTATGAGTGTGGTTGCAAATGCAAATGGTGTATCTGTCTGAGTGAGTCTTCTTATGGGTGCATCCAGATAGTCAAAGGCATTGCGCTGAACCCGGTAGGCAATCTCTGTAGAAATACTCGCAACAGGCCATGATTCTTCAAGTATGATGAGGCGGTTTGTTTTCTTCACGCTGGCTATGATGGTGTCAATGTCAAGCGGACGAATGGTGCGCAGGTCTATCACCTCTGCACTGATGCCTTCCTTTTCTAACTCTGCGGCACCTGCCAGCGCGGTTTTCATTATTTTTCCAAATGATACGATGGTAACATCGGTGCCTTCGCGCTTCACATCAGCCAGGCCAATGGGTATGATGTATTCGCCATCAGGCACCTGGCCTTTGTCACCATACATCTTCTCACTTTCCATGAATACTACGGGGTCGTTGTCGCGGATGGCAGCTTTGAGCAGGCCTTTGGCATCATAGGGGTTGCTGGGGGTTATCACCTTAAGGCCGGGCACATGCGCATAGAATGCCTCGAAGCTTTGGGAGTGTGTTGCACCCAGTTGGCCTGCCTGCCCGTTAGGCCCGCGGAATACAATGGGCACATTGTACTGACCTCCGCTCATCTGCAGCATTTTGGCTGCGCTGTTTATGATTTGGTCAGCAGCAAGTATGGCGAAGTTCCAGGTCATAAATTCTACGATAGGCCTGAGACCATTCATGGCAGCACCTACTGCAATGCCTGAGAAGCCCAACTCTGCAATCGGTGTGTCAATCACACGCTTGGGGCCAAATTCATCCAACATGCCTTTGGACGCTTTGTAGGCACCGTTGTATTCTGCCACCTCTTCGCCCAACAAGAATACGCTGCCATCTCTGCGCATTTCTTCGGTCATGGCTTCGCAGATGGCCTCGCGGAATTGTATTTCTCTCATTATTTTTTTTGTAAAAGAAAAAATTTGTGCAGCCCTTTGTGCTGCAATTGCGGGCGAATATAGAATGAGCCTTTATAGGTGGTTAATTCTTATTGACGCTGCATTTGGCGTGTTACACTTGCGCTACGGTTTCGAAGAAAAATGATGATTGAACTGCAACATGATTTTTTTTGATTCCTGTTAACGAAAAAAATAGACAAAAAAAATGTTTTCACGAGTAGCTATTAGAATGCTCAATCCCCAACACATTTTGGCATCGGGCATTCCCACCGGATTTAGTTATGTTGAAATTTTGAATTGGCTAAAAGTGCCTGACAATCGCCACCTTATTCATATATCTGCCATTGTAGTTGGTGCGCTAATAGTGTTGATATTGGCCGTGAGACAAGTGAATCAGGAGCACCGCCAACTGGCTGAAATAATTGCCACAGGTTATTACAAACGCATGCGCACAGAATTTCTCAATGCATTGAAAGCAAAAGGAACGCTGACCGTGATGCAGAACGGACAAACTTATGGTATGGACAACATCAGATTCATCATAGCGCTACCTGTCGATCGCGATAGGTTGCGCGGTATGACTGAACAAGTGAAAAGGGACTACAACGAGTGGCACACTGACTTGAGCAAGGGCTGGCTCTATGCTACGGATCGCGATGGCACGTTGGAGATTGTGGATGTACCTCGCACCATGCTATCATTCAACGACTACTTACAGACGGATGAAAAGGACTATGCCAACGACCATAAACTACAGAAGCAATTGCACAAATATTTCAACAAGAAATTGGAACGCATGCATAGGGCTGACTTAGACGAATTGCCCAAATGCCTTGAATTGAAATCTGACTTCAATTAATGCGAGGCCGACAATGCATGTTGGCCTCATTCTATTTGTTCACTTTGCTCAGCGGAGAGAGAGGGATTCGAACCCTCGATAAGCTTTTGACCTATACACACTTTCCAGGCGTGCTCCTTCAACCACTCGGACATCTCTCCTTTTATTAGTTGGCAGTAGCCAGTTTGCAGTTTACAAATTGTAAAAAAAGCGGGCGAATATAGATGGGCACCTATGGCTGTTGAGCCAACGTAAGCTCACCGCGCAGGGGAGTGAGCAATTGGTCTCGCACTTCAGTGTGGGGCAGATTCTGCCCCAGCAGGTACATCAGTTTGGCAATGGCCGTTTCAGTGGTCATGTCTTTTCCACTAAGCACTCCCATACTCTGCAACGCTGTACTGGTTTCATACAGGCCTTGCTCTACCATGCCTTTGGCACATTGGGTGATGTTCACTATGTGTATACCGCGGTCTATGGCCGCCCGCAGTAGTTGGTGCAATTCTGCACGTTGTGGAAAATTGCCCGCGCCAAAAGTTTCCAGCACTACTGCACGCAGGCCTTTTGTGTTAAGCATCGATTCTATTGTCTCCGCTTTTATAGATGGAAATATTTTGAGCAATGCAATGTCGCTACTCATGGAGTATTGTACTTTGAAACGACCCGCAGGTCGCAACAGCAGGGCGTGAGCAAACTCAATGTGTACACCAATTTCAGCCAATGGCACAAAGTCAGGGCTGCGGAATGCATCGAAGTTTTGCGCATCGTTTTTTACGGTTCTGTTGCCGCGCATCAGCCGGGAATTGAAGTAGATGGCCACTTCCTGTAGCACGGGTTCATCTTGTTTGTCATTCATGGCTGCCAGTTCTATGGCACTTATCAGATTTTCCTTGGCATCGGTGCGCAGCACACCAATGGGCAGTTGCGAACCGGTTAGTATCACTGGCTTGCCAATATTTTCCAACATGAAGCTGAGTGCCGATGCGGTATAAGCCATTGTGTCTGTGCCATGCAACACAACGAAGCCGTGGTAATGCGCATAGTTCACTTCTATCACTTTGGCTATTTGCTGCCAGGTGGCTATGCTCACATCGCTGCTGTCAATAGGTGCATCAAGGGCAACGTGCTCCACTGCGAAGTTGAATTTGTTAAGCTCTGGCGCATACTCTCGCAATTGTTCAAAATCAAAAGGCACCAGACTTCCCATCGTTTTGTCGTGCATCATGCCTATGGTGCCTCCGGTGTATATCAGCAGTATGGGTTTCATTCTTCTTTATTGAGTGTTTGGGTTCATGTACAAAGTATTAAGTACCATGTGTGGTGAATTGTTGGGTGAACAAGGGAGTGTATCATATTCTTACATCTATCACAGTTTTCATATCTCAACATTCCATCCCAGCTATTGCTATTCTTCTCACACCTCAAACATCCGTCTTGCGTTTTCCGTTGTAATACGAGCCACTTCTTCAAGCGCGATGCCTTTTATGGCAGCAAGTCTCTCCGCTACTATACGTGTATATGCGCTTTCATTGCGCTTACCACGGTGTGGTTTGGGTGCCAGATAGGGCGAGTCTGTTTCAAGCACTAAGAACTGCAACGGCACATCAATCAGCACTTCTGCAAGTCCGCTTTTTTCATAAGTCAGCACGCCTCCTATGCCCATCATAAAAGTTTCGTAGTTCATGATGCGAGTTGCCTGCTGCACATTACCGCCAAAGCAATGGAACACACCACGCAACACAGACCTGTCCATGTTGTCAAGCACTTTAAAAATTTCATCAAATGAATCACGAGCGTGAATAACAACAGGCAGATTCATTTCTATGCACCACTGAAGTTGAATTCTGAATGATTCTATCTGTATACTCAGGGTGGATTTGTCCCAATACATATCTATGCCTGTTTCGCCAACTGCTATGTATTGGTGCTTTGCAAAAAGCTTACGCATGTCATCCAATACCTCAAGGTAGTTCTCAGTCACGCTGCAAGGGTGCAACCCCATCATCGGATAGCACATTGCGGGGTTTGCATCGCACAGCCTGTGCATAGGTTCTATGCTTTGCTGGTCTATGTTGGGTAGAAATATTTTAGAAACACCGGCCTGACGAGCGCGCTGCAACATGGATTCACGATCCTCATCAAACTGTGGCAGGTAGAGGTGCGCGTGTGTGTCAGTAATCATAAGTGATGGGCCAAACTTAGGCACAGAGCCATGCTATGTGTTTGTTGTATGCGTGTCAAGTAATCACATTCTTCGTTCAATATTTTTTGCTACAAGCATTTTCAAACTATCGAGTTGTTTTATTTGCCCACATGGCTGTACACAAACTCAAAACCAATCACCTTCTTTTTCCAGAACCTACGGAGTTTGATGAGGACATAGTTGCCTATGGTGGCGACTTGCGGCCAGCGCGCATTCTCGAAGCATATAGCCGCGGCATTTTCCCCTGGTACAACGAGCCAGGCGAGTACATTTGGTTTAGCCCGAACATTCGCAGTGTGCTCTATTGCGATGAACTGCACATAAGCAGAAGTATGCAGCAAATCATCAAATCAAAAAAATTTACATGTACTGTGGATATGTGCTTCAAGGATGTGATGGAGGGTTGCCGCAGCGGATCGCGAAAGCATGACACCTGGATATTTGATGAAACTATAGAGGCATACACTGCGCTGCACCACAGCGGCTTCGCTCATTCGGTAGAGGTGTGGCAAGATGGCGTTTTGGTCGGAGGGCTATATGGAGGCAGCCTTGGACGCATGTTTTTTGGAGAAAGCATGTATTCAGCTATTCCAAATGCCAGCAAGTTTGCATTCATCTGGCTGGCGCAGAAATTAGATGCCATGGGTTGGCCAATTATTGATTGCCAGGTGCCAACATCGCACCTGTCCAGCCTTGGCACTGTTTCCATTACACGAAATCATTTTCTCAAATTGCTGAATGCTGCGTTAGAGCATCCACCACTTGTAGGCAATTGGTCCAAATTGCAACATTTTCAAGATTGAATGAAATGGCTGAGGCAAATAGCCGTGTGGTGGTATCGCAAGCGTGGCTGGCGCCACAGTGGTCATTTGGCCGATTTCCAACCCAAAGCCATAGTTTGTGTAGGCCCGGTTGCCGGTATGCGCGAATTTTTTGCGGGTATTGCAGTACTCACCATCACAGGCTACAGAGCCACGATGTTGCTTGCACCAAATCAATTCCGCTGGCCGGTTGGCATTGCATTGCGCAGGCTGAGTTGCAAACCAATGCCACTGCTAAATACCAAAGTGGAACTCAAGAAACTAATGGCCTCGAAAAAACGCTGTACACTGGTAATGATGCGGCACTACCAAAGCGAAACCTCGGCCAACACTTACTACCAACTCGCACAAGAACTTAGGCTGCCCCTTGTGCTTGTAACCATCGACAGTAAACAGCGAAGCATCAAGATTCTTTCTGAGTTTTTACCTACTGATCAATCTGATCGTGAAATTGCCTTTTGCGACAAAGTCTTTGATTCAGTCAGATAGTTTCGCCCGTACAATTTTTCAAAGAAAAAAACAGCATGAATGAATTTGCACAGTGGTTGAAGCAGCACCGCGAAGCGTGGTGGTTTGCTTTGTTGCTTTTTCTGCTATGCATTGGCTTCTTAGTGCTCGAATGGTTCAACCATCGCTCATCCATGGCCGATTTCCGTGTCTATTACGATGCCGCCAATGCCATGCGCTCTGGAAATCAGGTCTATGGAGTTGCTTTCGGAGTAGGTAGTGGTTTCTACAAATATTCACCTTTTGCAGGTTGTCTTTTTATTCCAATAGCCATGTTGCCTTATAGCGTGGCATCGGTCATCTATTACTTATTGGTGAGTGGGGCAGTAGTTTATGCTTCATTGCGGTTTGTACACATGTTCAGTGACAACAGTTCAGGTGGTCGTTTGCTGGCAGTTTTATTTTTTGTAAGCCTTTTCATGGCCGACCATATCGAACGCGAGTTGCATCTGGGCAATGTCAACTTGTTCCTTCTGCTTGGCTCGTTGCTTATGTATAGTAAGGTAGAAAAACAGCCTGTGGTGGCGGGCAGTGTCTTTGCACTCATGCTGCTGTTCAAGCCGCACTTTGCATTACTTATTCCATATCTCGTCTGGAAGAAACAGTGGAAGTTATTGGCAGTTGCAGTCTTGGCGGTTGCTTTAGGATTGATACTGCCTGCATTGTTTTTTGGATGGGAGGGAAATACACTACTGCACACTAAGTGGTATGCAGCCATTCGCGACCACAACATGGCCCTTGATGAAAGTCCGAATACAGTTTATGGATTGTTACATAGCGTTACCGGTGGAGCTTTCACTGGAACGGTGCTAATTGGAATGTGTCTTTTGCTTGTGGCTTTTTTGTTCTTGCTTTTCATAAGGAGAAATGACAGAACTATTCAGCAGGGGAGTGTCTGTTGGATCGAATTCTTCATCCTCATTGCCATGATTCCAAACCTTGTACATACAGACACCGAACACTTTATGTGGAGCTGGCCATTGGTAGCATTTTGCGTTACTGCCTGCATAACAAAGCCCACGGCAAATCGATGGATTTATGTTGTGGTTCTTTTGTTGGCATTTATTCCATACGGTATCAATTCGCCTGATTTGGTTGGGCGGCAGTTGGAACAATTGTTTGATGAGGGTGGGCTGCTGGGTTTAGCCAATGTGATCATCATCATTGTATCTGTTTGTCTATTCTTGAATCAGCCTCAGGTGGCTGTCAAAGCATGACTTATTTCGTGGAAATCTTATTATACATAACGTCAATTATACAGAAATGAAACTTCTGCTGACTGGTGTCAAATCCGCACTTGATGAGGCTTTCAGGGTTTAATGATTCTTGCGGATTGTTTCTTTGAGTCAGCATGAATCAACACAAGCTGATAAAAACCTGAGGGAAATGTTGATATATCTAATTCTGCAATTCCGGAACTCATCGAAGCATGGTGAACCAAAACCAAACAACCAGATGCATCATACAAATGCAAGACTGACAACTCAGACATGGGCACTCTGAGCACATCAACCACCGGATTTGGAAAGACCATAAGTTCACCGTTGAGGCCTTTAAGAACTGCTTCTGTTGTTGATAAGGTCGATTCACCATTGTAGTCAACCTGCCTGATTCTATAATATAACCAACCGGAGCTAAATGATTTGTCTTCAAATTGATATGAAGCTTCAGTTAAGGTAGTTCCTGCACCTGCTATCGTACCAATCTTTTCAAAATTCAGGTTGTCTGTGCTGCGCTCCACCTCAAAAAAATCATTGTTGGTCTCTGATGCAGTAGTCCATTCACAAATCACATAGTTATCATTAGTCACTGATGCTTCAAATGCAGCGAATTCCACTGGAAGAATAAGGTCTTGAAGCTTGGTCAGGAAAGCATCCTGAAAACCACTTCCACCGAAAACCGTTTGTGCAGCCCCGGGAGTAGCAATGCCAGTGCTACTTACTGTTGCTCCACAGATGTATGCTCCAGGCCCTGTTATCGGCCATATGTAGAGCACTGCATCGTTGTCAGCTCCACCAAAGTAAGTTCCCCATTGCTTGAAACCCACGTGTCCAAATATGACCATGAATCCATCATTGCCCCCACCGCCATAAGTCGGTTGGGTTGCATCCACTGTGCTAATATTGGTGTTGGATGAAGTTGAACCAACAGCATACACATATCCCCATCCATCAGTTACCACACCAAAGAGGCTTTCTACCAAAGTACCACCTATATATGTAGCCCACTGCATAGTACCCCCAGTCAGATAGAGCATTCCCACAAAAGCATCTTGCACACCACCATATACAGTTTGTGAGGCACCTGCGGTAGCCACACCTGTAGATGAAGCTGTGTTACCACCATACACTACATACATGTTCACATCAATATCCACCGAGGTGACGCTCTCCGTGCCTCCACCTCCAAAGTATGTAGCCCAGTTGCGCACTGTGCCTGTGCTGTTCACGCAAACCAGAAATCCATCACTGCTGCCACCACTTGCAGTCTGGTAGCCTCCGGCCGTGGCTATCGCATTGGTAGAAGTGGAATATCCTCCGGCTACCAAGGTGCCATCAATATGTACATCAATTGAATAAAGAACATCTACAAGTGAACCTCCATAGAAACTGCACCAAGTTCTGAAACCCGATGCATTGTACCGAGCCATGAAAGCATCTTTTGTACCGCCTCCATAGCCAGGTTGTACTACACCGCCAGTAGCAATATTGCTTGTGCTGCTGGTTTCACCACACATGTAAATTTCTGTATCGTTTCTTATCACCAGAGAATAAGCAGTTTCTTCACCTGAGTAACCCATGTAGGTTCCCCATGTCAGCGTGCCTGCGGGCGAGAATTTCATCAAGAATGCATCGGCACCGGCCTGCTTGGTTGGTTGTTGCGTGCCAGCTGTTGCAATACTTGTGCTCGAGGATGAGGTGCCGCAGATGTAGATGTTTCCGCTGCTGTCAATATCCATGCTCCAGGCCACATCGGTAAATGCCCCGCCAATGTAGGTGCCCCAGAGTCTTGCTCCGTTGCTGTCATACTTGCTCAGCATGCCATCTATGTTGCCTCCATAGGCCGTTTGGTAAGCACCTGCGGTTGCAATGTTTGCCGCAGAAAGCGTGCGGCCTACGGCAAACACATTACCGCTATTGTCAGTCATGGTGATGTAGAAAATGTCGCCACCGGTAGAGCCGCAGTAAGTACTCCAGGCCACGTTGGGCAATGGATCAATCACCAATGTTTCATCCGGATCGATTGCCGAATCAGTGCGAAAAGCAACGCGCTTTCCATGTGAACTGTATTCAAAATGTAAGTCGTTGCGCTGTGCATCGCTTTGCAAATAGCTCAGCGGAATTTTTTCAGAGAAAGAGCCAAGAGAAGTTTCAAAACGCAACTGGCCATCGGCAATATTGAAATCAGCACCCAGATAATCGAGGGCTATCATACCATAGTCAGCGCCTGGATGAATGATGTAGTTGAATTTAGGCTGCGACTCCTCCCCTATCACAAATTCCAAATCGATGCCTTCATAAATATTCTGATAGATTACTTTCTCAAAAAAAGCCGTTTCCACAAACGAACTACCGCGATGGTTGAACTGGTATGTGTGCTTCAGAGGCAGAGGCTCCTGCCCTATTACCATCATTGCTGATGACGGATTCACAAAATTGACATCAATGCGGTGAAAAGAAACTTCGGTATCTGCCGCAAGCCATCCGGAATATTTTTCCGATGCATCGAGGGTTGTTTCTACATTTTCGTACTTGTAAAGGTCATAGGAGATGCCTGTGGCGCGCAATTGCAAATTGAAACCTGCACTGCGATAGATGAAGAGCACCTCATCATTGGGCTGCCCATGCTGATTGCTCAGTTGGCCTGCATTGCACTCATAACCAAACACCGGCAACTGCTGCGCACCAATGCTGATATGCATCATGAAGGCAAGCGCGAACCAAATATTTTTTGCTGAAAGCATGAGAACAAGGGTGGCAATAAGGGTGGTTTTGTTAAAACGAAATGGTAGCACAAACTGTTGCACATCCAATTGATTTAATTGCCACGCTACAAACATTGCATGTAAATTTCTAAAGAACTGATGACAACCAGAATAATTTTCCATAAGTCATAGAGGAGAATTTTGTTCAACCCACATCAATACCTTCGGGCCATGCTATTGCGCTTAGTCATTCTTATTGCTGTATTTGCAAAGGGTAGTCTTCTATTCGCAACACATACAACATATCCATTGGTGCAGAACAAAGGACAGTGGCCACAGCATGTGTTGTATGCAGCCGAACTGGATGGTGGCAAAATTTTTCTTGAAGGCAATGCAATCAAATGGCACTTCATAGATGCAAGTGCTGTAAGTGCGTCACACAGGGATGGCAAATCTTTTCTGCCTGATGACGTGAGGATAAAAGGCCACGTGTACGAAGTGAAATTTGAAGGTGCGGATGCAGATGCGCAAGCTGTTTCCGTCAACAAGCAGAAATCTTACTACAACTTTTTTCTTGGAAAAGATGAAAGCAAATGGGTCGGTGGGTGCTCAGCTTACAGCGAAGTGATCCGAAAGAATTTTTATCCGGGCATTGACTTCAAATTTTACAACAACGACTTCTTTCTCAAATACGACTTTATTGTCTCCGCAGGTGCTGATGCAGCTCAAATCAGTATGAAATATGATGGTGCAAAATCAATCAAATTAGAAAATGGAAGGCTTTGCATATCCACCAGTGTAAATGAAGTGTATGAGCAAAAACCTTTGGCTTGGCAAATAATAAATGGTGAAAAGAATCTCGTTACATGTGAGTATCATTTGATTGACAGCCGCGTCACCTTTCATTTTCCGAAGGGCTATGACAAAAACTATGAGCTGGTGATAGACCCGCAACTCATATTTAGCAGCTACAGCGGTAGCACCAGTGACAACTTTGGCTATACCGCAACCTATGACGAGGACGGATACCTCTACAGTGGCAGTAGTTCATTCGGGCAGGGCTATCCAACTACTGTGGGTGCATACCAGGTAACACATGCAGGTGGCGACAGTGCTCTTGGCGATGGTATTGACATGGCTCTCACCAAGTACAATACAGATGGCACATCACTTATTTACTCCACATTTCTTGGTGGCAGTGGTGACGACCTTGCACACAGCATCATAGTGAATAGCGCAGGCGAACTGCTGGTGTATGGCTGCACAGGCAGTGATGATTTTCCTGTTACGGGTGGTGCTGTACAAATCAACTTTGGTGGTGGCACTTTGGTTAGCCCAACGGGTACTGGCGCTAATTTTCCTGATGGAACGGATATAGTGGTGGTGCACTTCAGCGCTGGAGGCAATCAATTGCTGGGGGCCACTTACCTTGGTGGCAGTGCTAATGATGGTGTGTGTACTTCTACATTTTTGAAGAAAAATTATGCTGATGAGTTTCGAGGCGAAATCAGTCTGGACGAAAATGAAAACATCATCATAGCCAGCAGCACATTCAGCACGGACTGGCCTGTGATGAATGCCTTGCAGGCTGCCAATGGCGGTATGCAGGATGCGGTGATAGCCAAGCTGAACCCCGGACTTACACAGTTGATATGGAGTACATACATAGGTGGATCGGCTGATGATTCAGGTTTTTCGCTAACCACAGCTACCAATGGCGATGTGTATATGTGTGGTGGCACACGAAGCACAAACCTGAATGCAACAACTGGCGTGCAGCAAACAAGCAATAATGGTGGCGATGCTGATGGCTACATTGTTCGCCTGAGCAGCGATGCACAAAATTTGTTGTCACTCACCTATTGGGGAGCAGCAGGCTACGATCAACTCTATTTCATAGAAATGGATGATGAAGGCAACGTGTATGTCTATGGCCAAACCAACAGCAATGATTTCAACTTCATCATCAATGCGGGTTATGGCACGGATGGCAGTGGCAATCTGCTCACAAAATTTTCAGCACAATTAGATGAGGTGATTTGGAGCACAGTATTCGGCACAGGAGACGGCAAGCCCAACCTAAGCCCCTCTGCTTTTTTGGTTGATTACTGCAACCGCATTTATGTAAGCGGATGGGGTGTATTTGTTTCAGCCAACAATCCGCTGAATCCGGGCACCAATCTTTTTCCAATGAATAATCTGGAGACCACTGCCGATGCTTACGACAACAGTTGCAGCACAGGCGACTTCTACATGGCTGTGTTCGATGATGACATGAATACGCTCACCTACGCCACCTTTTTTGGCGGCAGCACCAGCAGCGAACACGTGGATGGCGGTACCAGCCGATTCGACCGCAAAGGTGTTATTTACCAAAGTGTATGTGCCGGCTGTGGCGGCAACGATGACTTCCCCACTGAGCCTGACAATGTGTGGAGTAGCCTCAATGGAAGCACCAATTGCAACAACGGAGTTTACAAATTTGATTTCCAACTACCACTCACCGTAGCCGCTTTCGAAGTGCCTCCAAGTGCATGTGTGAGTGTGCCCGTGCAGTTCACCAACAACAGTTCCTGGTCACTCACCTACCTCTGGGATTTTGGAGATGATTCACCAACAAGCACTGAGATGAATCCTTTACACACATACATGGATGAAGGAACATACACCATCACCCTTATAGTTACACATAACAACACGTGCAACGGTGCAGACACTTTGCAACAGCAAATTCTGATAGTACAGCCTGTGAATGAAACATTGGACGGGCTGAGTGTATGTCCCGGTGAAAGCACCACCATTGGCCCTGATGAGTCGAATCCGCTGTTCGAATATGACTGGCAACCTGCTGAATTCTTAGACAACAGCACTGTTCCGAATCCTCTGTTCACTGCCGGAACAAGCAACACCTATGTGCTTACTGTGAACCATGACAACTGTGTGGATACCTACACTCAATTGGTGAATGTGCCACTGATGAGCCTGTCAGTACCTGAAGACACTACACTTTGTGATGATGCACCATTGACACTGGCTGCCACATTCGCTCCTTCCGATGCAGCAATAATTTGGAGCGATCAAGAAGACTTTTCCAATCAACTGAATGACAATACAGCAGATGAAGACATCAGCGTGTTGCCCATCATACCCACCACTTACTATGTGCAAATAAGTGTGGATGGTTGTGAGCTGACTGATGAGGTGCATGTGAATCTGGTAAGTTTTCAGACTGTAGTAGTTGGCGATTTCACTGCTTGTGAAAATGACACAGTGATGCTGCAAGTGCAAGACCCGAATGCAGAATTTATTTATCAGTGGCAACCGGAAGAGCTTGTGCTGAATGGGCAGAACACGCCCGCAGTGGAAGTATTTGTAGCGGTTGAAACTGAATTTTTCGTTTATAGCATCACACCGTTTGATTGTACGGCCAGCGATAGTGTAACAGTGAGCGTGAGCCTGCTGAACGGGGCACTGCTGAGTGCAACAGCCATTCCCGCCACAGTGGTAGAAGGCCAAAGCAGCCAGCTCAATGTCCAACCGGATGACTACACCTATCAATGGGCACCACCTACCTGGCTGCAGGGAGCAAACACGGCCACACCTGTAAGCACACCTCTGGAAAACATTACTTATACAGTGGAAGCAACAGATGGAGAATGTGTGGCTTCCACACAAGTAACAGTGCGCGTGGTGGACTTTGTATGCGGGCCGCCAGGCATTTTTGTTCCCAACACATTTACACCCAATGCTGATGAGCAAAACGAAAAAATGTATGTGCGCGCAAACAATGTGGATGAACTCTACTTCACCATATACAACCGCTGGGGCCAGATGATGTGGGAAACCCGCAGTTTGGCCGAAGGCTGGGACGGCACCTTTCAGGGCCGCGAACTTGACCCTGATGTTTATGTTTATTATCTCCAGGCAAAATGTACAGGCGGCAGTCAGTATTTCGAAGAAGGGAACATTACACTTGTGCGATAAGAAAACACCCTGCAATGACCGCAATCAGAAAATTATTTTCATCACAATCATGGAATACAGACCTTGCTGCATTGCTGCTTCGTGTTGTATTTGGAGGCCTCATGCTGTGGCTGCATGGCCATGGCAAACTGATGAAGTGGGACGAGTACAGTGTGAAATTCGCAGAACCCTTTGGCATGCCTTCTTACCTGAGTGCAGCACTTACCATCTTCGCTGAGTTCTTCTGCTGCATTCTCATTGTGCTGGGTTTGTTCACGCGCCTCTCTGCCGTGCCCATCATCATCTGCATGGCAGTGGCAGCTTTCAACATACACTGGGCTGATAGTATGCACGACAAGGAAGCATCACTCACATACATGGGGGCATTCATCGCCATTTTTATTTTGGGTGGTGGCAAGTACTCTGTGGATTATCTGCTAAGCAAAAAAGCCTGAAGACAATTTCCATCAGTATTGTTACTACTCATGCAGCGATATCATTCTGATGCTCTCTTTTAATTGACCCAATTTCTATTTCTATGAAAAAATTAATTGCTACTCTCTCACTTGTCGCTTTTTTTATTCCCGGTCGGGCACAAACTGACACCGTTATCAATTCCAAATCCATCAATGTGTTTTTAAATTGCAACTACGGCTGCTATCAGGACTATTTGCGAACACAAATCACATGGGTAAATTTTGTGCAAGACCAGTTCGTGTCTGATGTGGATTTGCTTGTCGCAAAAATTTCGACCGGTAGCGGAGGCACCGATTATTCGCTTTTCTTCAATGGAAAAAAGCGATATGCAGGCATGATGGATACACTCAGCTTTACTACCAATGCAATAAACACCGATGCTGAAGCGCGCGAAATGCTAGCTCAAAAGGTGAAACTGGGATTAGTGCGTTATGCCGCCAAGTATGACCTTGCCAACGACTTGCTGATAAACAGCAACAATGAAAAAGATGTGGAAGACATTGGAATAGGCAGCAATCCGGATAGTGATCCGTACAACGCTTGGGTATTCAGGCTCAGTGGTAATCTGAATTTGGAAGCGCAAAAAGTTTTTCAAAGTGGCGACTTTTATGGCAACATCGGTGCTTCGCAAGTGAAAGAAAGTTTCAAACTTGAAATCAATTTCGGTATGAGCTACTCCGAACAGCGGTATAATTTCGATGGCATTTCAGATAGCTTTGTGTTGCGCAGCCAATATGCCTCAAGTAACTATATAAAGTCTCTTGGCGAGCATAGTGCTGTGGGTGTTTTTACCACTATCACACTGAGTGATTATAGCAACTATGATTATTATCAGCGAACTGCACTCTCCTTTGAGTACAATATTTTTCCGTACAAAGAAGCACAAACAAAAGCCATAACCATATCAGCAACTGTTGGTGGCGCTTATTACGATTTTCAAGACACCACCATCTACAATCAGATTGAGGCATTGGTGCCTTACACGGGTATATCTATGGGTGTTTCGCTCAATCAGTCGTGGGGTTCACTCTCGGGTGCACTCAGTGCCAATTCATTTCTGAACAACTTTGACAGAAAACGCGCAGGTGCTTGGCTCAGTGCCGATGTGCGCATTTACAAAGGCTTGTCAGTAAGCATCTATTCAAGTTTCAACATTATTCATGACCAGATAAACATCAGAAAAGGAGGGGCAAGTGAAGAGGAAGTATTGCTTGAGCAACAAGAGTTGCAAACCAACTACAGACTATACAGTTT
The DNA here is from genome assembly GCA_046155615.1 of Flavobacteriales bacterium. Classification (GTDB taxonomy): domain Bacteria; phylum Bacteroidota; class Bacteroidia; order Flavobacteriales_D; family Sanyastnellaceae; genus JANNVZ01. The sequence continues at coordinate 104,504 of JBJXFP010000175.1, forward strand.
CCTTGGACTTAGCTACAGGTTTGGTTCTATTTACAACAATGTGGTGAACCCAAGATTTGATTTCGGGTCGTAAAAAAAAATGAATTTACAAGTACGCATTGTCGAACCCGCAGCTTGCAAACCATTGCGCCATTTGGTACTGTGGCCTCACATAGCTGATGAAAAGGATTGTGTGATTGACTTAGACCATAACGAAGGTGCCATACACCTTGGCACATTTGATAGCGGGCTATTGGTGAGCATAGGTTCACTGTTTCAGCAATCCACACCCAAGCTCAATACATCAAATCAATACCGGCTGAGGGCCATGGCCACGCATCCTGACTACCGCGGCAAACATTGTGGAGCGCTGCTGATAAGCGAAGCTATCCAATTGCTGAAGCAAAAAAATGTTCAGGTACTGTGGTGCGATGCAAGATTGAACGCTATTGGTTTTTATACCTCCATGGGTTTCCAACTCCTCGATGAACCATACGAAGTGCCCTGCATCGGGCCTCACAAATTCATGTGGATTGATTTGTAGCGTGCGCTGCGTCAACTGACTTCTGCTTTGCAAAAACTACTACCCAAAAGCAGAAGAATACAATTCCTGCCTGCGTCTCGAGAAAAGACTCAAATAGAAAATTCATTCCGCAAAGCAGTATGAAATACATCAGTGCAGCATCGCGCGTGGTGATGGCTGAGCGCAACAATACCAGACAAAGTGTGAGCAGTAAGAGCAACGCGGGCCATCCATGTTCTGCTCCGGCCTGCAAGAATTGATTGTGCGCATTGAATCTGCGCTGTGCCGCATAGCTCTCGCGCTTCGCTTCATACTTCTTCACCAATTCATATTCAGTGTCACCAGTACCCACTCCTATGGGATTGGCAAGCAACAATTCAAGCGAAGATTTCCATGTAAGCATACGCAACTCAGTACTTGAGTGCGCTTCATGCTGCGCTGCTGTTCCATCAGCAGCTATGGTGGTGGCGTCATTCACAGCGGCCTCTATCCGCTCGCTGGCACCCGGCAACAGTCGCAATGCAATGAACATAACAACAGCACAGGAAAAGACCATGGCAATACCTCCCGACATGGACTTGTTGTTCTTCCACCAACACCAGCCGCCAAGTAAAACAGAGAGGCCTGCCGCAATGAAACCCGCTTTGGAAGCAAGCATACAGATGAACACCAGCATGGCAAGTATGCACACAACATGAATCCATTTGCTGCTAAAAAACCAACGACCCAGTGATGCATTTCTCAGCAAAATGAATATCGCAAAGGCCAAGTAAGTAGCCGCATAGGTTGGATGCAACGAAACAAGTCCGCTCAGTTTTTCATAGCTGAATATGGAAATATCGCTTACCTCAGAATATTGGATCATGGCAGATACAAGCATCACAACAATACCCGCAACACAGCCTGCAATGAATGCATTTGAAATTTTTGTGAGTTGATTGTGTGTGACTCCGGGCATCAGCCAGCCTATGATTGGAAAGGCGAGGTAAGAAAGTTTGATGCCCACTTCATTCAGGCCATCATGAGCGTGTTCGGAGTATGTAAGGCCAATGAGGTGGAGTGCAAAAATTGCAAGCATTAGCAATGCCGGAATATTTCTGCTTAGAAAAATTCTGCGATGAACAATGCAGTTGACTATACAATAAAGTGCGAGCAATGCTATGAATCCCGGCACAAGTTTTTTAGCTACCGGCATAGCGAAGGCAATGGCGCAGCAACCCCATATATGCCACGGAGTATCCCGCCAGTTGATGTTGTGCTCCGCCTTCAAATGCCTTGCCCTGCTTTGATGCGCTCTATCTGCGCCATGTGATGCCTGATGTGGTTGAACATAAATTCAATGGCCTGCAACACATTCAACATGCCGGCTGCAGGTTGCCGAAACACCAGCCTGTCATAATGTTCAGGATTCACTGTTGCAAAAAATTCCTCCATCTCCTTGCGCAGCCTGCCCCAATGCGTGGTCATCTGTGCAAATGTGAAATGGCCAGTGGGTTCAGGCAAAACAGATGGCGCCTTGTATCGTTCGTGTGAAGCCAGCCGTGTATTTACAGCTATGCTGTTTTTGATGTGTTCTTCACCGGTAACCTCAAGGGTGTCCCAGCCACTGCTGCTTTTCTTTTTCATATAGCCAAGTGTGCCCATCTCTGCTGACATGATGTGCTCTATCACCTGGTTGGCACTCCAGCCTTCGGCAGGTTGCCATTGTAATTCATCATCACTCCAGACTTTGAGTGGTTTCAGAAATTCATCTTTCACCTTCGATAATTCAGTCAAGCGTATTTGCAATTCTTCATTCATGATTTCAATTTTTTTTGGCCAAGGTTAGGGAGTGTAGAGCATTTCGATATGTGGAATGTCATCTTCCATGTATTCCTTGCCTGTGCATACAAAGTCATATCCCTCATAAAACTTTTGCAGGTAGCTCTGTGCAGATATGCGGATGGGCGGGTTGTTCTGTTCTGTTTTGAAATAGTCCATCGCGCGTTGCATCAGCTCGCGGCCAAGGCCTGCCCTGCGCACCTGTGCGGAGGTGGCTACGCGGCCTACGCTCCATTCCGCATAGCTCACACCCGGCTTCACCAATCGTGCGCAGGCATACATAGTACCGTCATCTGCTGTGGCAAACAGGTGCAGGCTTTTTTTGTCTTTGCCGTCTGCATCTTGGTAGGGGCAGTTTTGCTCCACTACAAATACCTGCATGCGCAGGGCGAGCAGCTCGTAAAGTTCATCTGCCGTCAGCGCCTCCCAGTATTTTATGTGCCATGTCACCTTCATTGTGCGGGCAATGTAATGGCAGTGGACAGCAGCCGGTAGTCAGTGGGCAGTTGCCGCCCACAGGCCCCTGACTACTAACCACCGCTACATTCGCGCCCCTCAAAATGAACTACCTCTCCGTAGAAAATCTCACCAAATCATTCGGTATCAACAGCTTGTTTGAAGACCTTTCATTTGGTATTGACAAAGGACAAAAAATTGCACTTGTAGCGCGCAATGGTGCAGGCAAGAGTTCTCTTTTCAGAATTCTTGTAGGCTTGGATACGCCAGATTCAGGCAGCGTTACATACAACAAAGAAGTGCGTCTGGGTTTTCTTTCGCAAGGGCAGGAATTAGATGATAGCAAAACAATTCTTGACAACATATTTTCATCAGACAGCCCCAAGACACGGGCCATAGCTGCCTATGAAAAAGCAGTGGAGAGCCATGATGAGAAAGCCATGCAGGCCGCGCACGATGCCATGGACAGGAACAATGCATGGGACTATGAAGCACGTGCGCGCGAGGTACTTGGCAAGCTGGATATCCATGATTTGGAGCGCATAGTGGGTATGCTCAGCGGTGGTCAAAAACGCAGAATAGCCCTTGCCAAAGTGCTGATAGAGGAGCCGGATTTGGTATTGCTGGATGAGCCAACCAACCACCTTGATCTAGAGATGATAGAGTGGCTTGAGGAATTTCTGTCGCAGAGCAACATGACCATTTTCATGATTACACACGACAGATATTTTTTAGAAAACATTACAGATGAAATTCTTGAGATGGAGAACAAATCGCTCTACAGATACAAGGGCAATTTCTCATACTATCTTGAGAAAAAAGCAGAGCGCGAGCAGTTGGAGAGTGTGGTGCGTGGCAAGCAGGAGATGCTTTTCAAAAAAGAATTGGAGTGGGCGCGCAAGATGCCACGTGCACGCACGGTGAAGAGCAAATCGCGCATGGGCGATTTCTTCGAGTTGAAACAATCGCTCATCAAGAACAACGACCCTGATGCGCTTGAATTGGAAATAAACATGAGCCGCATGGGAAGCAAGATTGTGGAGTTTCACCGTGTGCGCAAATCGTATGGTGATGTAAACATTCTGGATGGTTTCGACTATGTGTTCAAGAACAAAGAGAAGATTGGAATAGTGGGTCGAAATGGAACCGGCAAGACTACTTTCCTGAACATGCTTATACAACAACTGGAGCCAGATGGCGGCAAAGTGGTTGTGGGAGAAACAGTTGTATTTGGTTACTTCAATCAGCAAGGCATGGAGCTGAAAGAAGGACTGCGACTGATAGAAATGGTGCGCGAAGTAGCTGATTATATCCCACTCACCAAAGGAAAAACCATAACTGCAGCACAAATGCTCGAGCGATTTATGTTCAGCAAACAACAACACAGCACTTTTGTGGAAAAGCTGAGCGGTGGAGAGCGAAAGCGTTTGCAGTTGCTGATGGTGCTAATGAAAAATCCGAACTTCCTGATATTGGATGAGCCTACAAACGACTTGGATGTGTTCACTCTTGCCGCACTGGAAGATTACCTGCTCTACTATCCTGGTTGTTTGCTCATCGTAAGTCACGACAGGTACTTTTTAGACAAGCTCGTGGACCACATGTTTGTGCTGGATGGTGATGGCGGTGTGCGCGATATACTTGGCAACTATGATGCATATCGCAGAATAGAAGAGCAACGAAGTACACAGAAATCAGCAGCCAAGCGCGAAGCCGTAATAGATAAAAAAGCTGAAAAGGCAGAAACGCAGAAAACAAAACTGAGCTTCAAAGAGAAACATGAACTGGAACAAATAGAGAAAGATTTGCCGCGGCTTGAAACTGAGAAAAAGATGTGGGAAGAGAAACTTGCATCCAACATCACCGACCATGAAGAACTGATTGTAGCTACAGAAAAACTTGGCGCTGTGGTAACTGAACTGGATGAAAAAACAATGCGGTGGATAGAGTTGAGCGAGTACGCGGTTTAATCCACTTTGCTCGTTACCACCCGCTTCCAAAGCGCCTTCCACAACACGCCTATTTGACCTTCCTGCATTTCAGGCTCCACAGGACGCCCCACCCAATTGCCATTTTCATTTACGATTTCAAAATACCAGAAGAAGGCCTTGTGCGCCTCAGTATCGGTGCTCCATCCCCTGCCCCACTTGCACACAAAAAAGTGTAGTTCGCCATCTACTTCGCGCACAATGTATTTGCCCTGGCTGAACCATTTCAGCACTTTGATGATGTCTTGTGCCGGGTGGTTGGTAAGCAAATGCTCGTTGCGTTCAAAGGGAACCCATTCCACTTCACTTTCCTGTTGAAGCACTGAATATTCGCACACCCAGAGTGTGTCTGGCGTAGTAGCGACTCCACCCCAAAGCCAGTTGTTAAAGATGCTTGGCGGTGTGTCTATATCGTCCACTTTGATGTGTTGCCTTTCCAGTTCGCTTGTAATGTGCTGATGCACTGTGTGCTTGTTCATACAGGTATAGCCCATGTAAAGGAAGCACCACAACACACCCATCCAAGCCCAGCGAATTCTGCGGTGGTTTTCTCTTCGCAGGAAGAGGCACACAATGAGGCAAATCATGAAAGGGAAGGTCCAGAATGGATCTACCACAGATATGTTGTCGAAGCCAACCATATAATTGGTGAACGGCAGAAAAAGCTGTGTGCCGTATGTGGTACAGCAATCGAGTAAGGTGTGTGTGAGAAAACATAAGTACCACACTACATACCACATCCTGAATGTGTATTGCCTTTTAAAAATGCGATAGCACATCCAAGCAAATGGAATAGCGAGCAACAGATGTACAAACATGCTATGGCTGTATCCACGGTGTATTTGCAGCTTGAATATTTCATCTGTAAAAAATGGATTGAGCAGAATGTCCAAATCCGGAATAGTGCCTGCGATGGCACCTATCAATTGAGCCTTGTTGCCAATCTTTTTGCCCAAAGCTATTTCGCCAACAGCAGCACCCAATACTATTTGTGAAAGTGAATCCAATGCAATAAAAATTTGCGCGAAGTAACAGACCATGCTGCATTCAACGCATACCAGTCATCTACTTTGCGCAATCTTATTTGCTTCATACTGTGGACAATCACCATTATATCAATCCTTCTGAAAGGCTTACACTGCAGGCCATTCAACAAATTATTTCACAACAGAAAAAAATTGCACTCAGTGATGAAGCAATAAAACGAATAGAAAAGTGCCGCCACTTCTTAGACCATCATTTGCCGCAGGCCAAGGCACCTGTGTATGGTATCAACACCGGATTTGGTTCTTTGTGCAATACAGTCATTGCAGATAGCGAGCTGGAGCAATTACAGAAAAATCTATTGCTCTCACATGCATGTGGCATTGGTGAGGAAGTGCCTCCGGCAATTGTAAAAATGATGTTGTTGCTGAAAGCACAGGGACTGAGCTATGGACACAGCGGTGTGCAACTGAGCACTGTGCAGCGGCTTATTGAATTCTATAACCACAATATGCTTCCGGTAGTTTATCAGCAAGGTTCGCTTGGTGCCAGTGGCGATTTAGCTCCGCTTGCACACCTTGCCCTGCCCCTCATTGGCGAGGGTGAAGTATGCTACAAGGGTGTGAAAATGAAAAGTGTTGACGCACTTCAAAAAGCCGGAATGCAACCAATCATGCTGAAAAGCAAAGAAGGTCTTGCCCTCATCAACGGCACACAGTTCATGAGCGCTTATGCTACACACATTTTGATAGAAGCTGAAAATCTGATGAACAAAAGCACCAGCATTGCTGCCATGAGTATAGATGCTTTTGATGCGAGGCCCGAACCTTTTGATGATTTGATACACACTGTGAGACCGCATGGTCAGCGAAAAATTGCTGCACAACTGCGCAGTGCTTTGTCAGGCAGCGAAATTCAGATGCAGAAAAAGGAACATGTGCAAGACCCTTATAGTTTCCGCTGCATCCCTCAGGTGCATGGCGCAAGTGCTGACGCAATAAACTATGTGAGTGGTGTGGTGGAAACAGAAATCAATTCAGTTACAGACAATCCAATCATCTTTCCTGATGAGGAAAAAATAATCTCAGGAGGAAATTTTCACGGTCAGCCGCTTGCACTTGCGCTCGATTTTTTGTGCCTTGCACTGGCAGAATTGGGCAGCATATCAGAACGAAGAACCTATAAACTAATCAGTGGGCAGCGCGGCCTGCCTCCCTACTTAGCCGGTGAAGCCGGGCTTAACAGCGGCTTTATGATACCGCAATACACTTCTGCAAGCATTGTATCGCAAAACAAACAACTGTGTACCCCTGCAAGCATTGACAGCATAGACAGCAGTAACGGACAAGAAGACCATGTAAGCATGGGAGCCAACGCAGCTACCAAATGCCTTCGCGTATTGGAAAATGTGCGCAGCATATTTTCCATCGAGCTGCTGAACGCTGCACAAGCACTAGATTTCAGAAGACCATTGAAAAGTTCAAGTCAGGTAGAGTCAATGCATCAGCAAGTACGAAAACTTGTAGGCTTTAGCAGCAAAGACGAATACCTGCATGCGGCAATAATGAAATGCCGCGCTTTGCTTGAATAACAGGCCAGATTTCGAATCCCTTTGAATCTGTGCGAGTGAACTTGACCTATCTCACGTTTACATGCCTTAACAATTAGTTGCATACACCAACGGATAACTTGCCGCCTTTCCAATTCATCTTGAATGATAAAATACTTCTATACAGTACAGATAATCTTATGCACAATGGCCGCCATGGCACAGCCCGGAGGCGGCAGGCCGGGCGGCATTCAACAACCCACCACGTGTAAAATTTACGGCAAGGTGATGGATGGCAGCAGCAAAGCCAAACTTGAATTTGCCGTTGTAACAGTGATACTGCAATCGCAACTATCCGATACTTCCAACTATGCCAATGCTGTGGTAACAGGGGGTATAACATCATCCAATGGCGATTTTCTGATAGAAGAAGTACCACTGATGAAAACTGTAACCTTCAAGGTGAACATGTTGGGCTACAAGGAATACACAACCACCTATACATTCACTAAAGTAGAACAGGACCTTGGCAACATCAAGCTGGAAATAGAAGCAACTGCAGCAGTGGTGATAGATGGCAGCGACCCGGCATACAAGATTGAATTTGACAAAAAAGTTTTTGATGTAGAAAAAAATCCGCTGGCTGCCGGAGGCACCGCGGAAGATGTGCTGAGGAATGTACCCAGCCTCCAGGTGGATATGGATGGCAATGTGAGTATGCGCAACACCGCACCACAGATATTCATAGATGGCAGGCCTACCACATTGAGCATTGATCAGATTCCGGCTGATGCCATCAAGAGCATAGAGGTAATATCGAACCCGGGTGCAAAGTTTGATGCAAGCGGAGGAGGTGGCGGCATTGTAAACATAGTGATGAAACACAACCGCGGCATGGGCTACAACGGCAGCGTTCGCGCAGGGGTTGACAGCAGGCCAAGGTTCAACACAGGTGTGGACTTCAACCTGCGCGAAGGCAAACTCAACTTTTTCGGCAACGGAAATTTCAACCAGCGAAAGAGCATCAGTGAAGGATATACCCAGCGCACCGACCTTACACGCACACCCAATACTTTTCTGTACCAGACCCAACGCAGCACCAACTTCGGTTTTTTCGGAAGCGGAAAAATTGGTCTTGATTTTTTTGCAGACAACCGCAACACGTTCACACTTTCACAATCGCTCAACCGAGGTGAGTTCGCACCGGAAGACATCATCAATTCGCGTACCGACACGCTTACAAATGATGACGCGAACAATCCCTTTACACTCTACACACGAAGCACAAATACCAAAAGAGAATTTCAGAATCTCGGTACAAGTTTGCTATACAAACATCTGTTTGCCAAAGACGGAACTGAGCTTACAGCCGATGCCAACTTCAACAAAATAGAAAGTGAATTCACCGGTATATACAATAGCCGCTACGATGATTCAGATGAAATAGCACAAAAACAAAGTGGTGGTTCGCAGCAGGAGTTATTGGTAGTGCAGTCCGACTTTGTTTCTAAACTGACAGACAAGAAAAAATTTGAAACAGGAGTGCGTACATCTGTGCGACACTATGAAAGCATTTATCAGAATTTTCAATTGAACAACAGCACACAACAATATGACGAAATAAAATCATTGCTCGTGAATTATGAATATGTGGATCAGGTATATGCTGCATACACATCTTTAAGCATCAATGCGGAGAAGTGGAAATATCAGGCAGGGCTGCGTTTTGAGAGCAGTGACTACTCTGCGAAGTTGAGAGATACCACGCTCACTTTTCGCAACAATTATCCGCTGAGTGTATTTCCTTCGGTGTTCATCACACGTGTTATCAACGACAAACAGGACATCCAAATAGCGCTATCGCGCAAAATCAACCGGCCATCATTCATGCAGTTGATTCCATTTACTGACTATACCGATTCGCTGAATGTGAGCCGCGGCAATCCTGCACTGAAGCCGGAGTTTACCAACTTAGCCGAACTCTCTTACCAATACAACATCAACAAACAAAACACTTTTCTGGCAACCGCTTATGCACGCTATACCACTGATCTTACGGTGCGCAATCAGATAGCAGAGTACAGCGAACTCCTTGCTCAGGATATTGTGATAAACACGTATGACAATGCCAGCAGCAGCCTTGCTTTCGGATTGGAATTGGTAAGTAAAAACACCTTGACTAAATGGATGGAGCTTACAGCCAATCTGAATCTTTATCGGAGCAGTATTGATGGCACCAACATCAGTAAGGAACTCTCCAATTCGCTCAGCAGCTATTGGCTAAAAACCAATGTCATTTTCAGATTACCGCAAAACTTCACGTTTCAGGCCATGTTTGACTACAGCAGCCGCAGATCGCTGGAGGTAGGTAGCAGCGAGCGTGGTGGTGTTATGGGCGGAGGTGGTGGCCCGGGAGGTGGGGGTGGTGGATTTGGCGGTGGCAGCAACAACACTGTGCAAGGTTATGTACGCCCTACTTATGGCTTAGACCTTTCGCTGCGCAAAGAGTTTTTGAAAAACAAAAACATGAGCCTCAGCCTGAGCATGCAAGATGTGCTGAAGACACGAATCAACTACACGCACACGGGCACTTCACTATTCATTCAAGACACTTACCGCAGGCGCGACTGGCAGGTGCTTCGCCTTCAATTTAGCTGGAAGTTTGGTAAGGTGGATTCATCACTTTTCAAACGGAAGAACAACAAGCAAAGTGAAGGTGGAATGGAGGGCTAAACTTCCTGAACACTACTTGTTGCTTCTGAAAAAATAAAACAGCAGGCCACCGCACACTACCGATGCTGCAATACAAACCGCAGCCGAAATGTGCGCAGAATATACCATGAAACCAATGCCAAATAGTGCGAGATAAACTGCAAAGCATCCCAGCACCATACAAATAATTTCTGTGGACAACGAGCCTTTCACCGTGGTGTCATCACTTGCATGAAGGAATTGTAACCAGCCCTTACCGTGTGGTTTTATTTTCAGAAAGAATGTGCGCAGTGTAGTCCTGTCAGTAGGTGGAGTGATGAAAGTGACAATGAGCCAGCCAAGGGTTGTAACAGCAACAGATGTAATCAAATTGAGATAACTGTGTGCCTCATCAAATGGTTTGATTATTTGCATAGCAACAGCTACAATGAATGAGATGACCATACCTGCAATCTCAGTGTAGGCATTGATACGCCACCAGAACCAGCGCAGTATGAATATGAGACCGGTGCCTGCGCCAATACTCAGCAGTATATCGAAGCCGGCCTTGGCACTTTCAATAAAGAAAGAAAGCAAACCACCGCAGGCCATAAGCAGCACGATGCTCAAACGGCCCACCCTCACTTGTTGTTTGTCAGAAGCTTTTTGATTGATGAATCGCAAATAGAAATCATTCACTATATAACTGCTGCCCCAGTTGAGGTGTGTGCTAATGGTGCTCATGAAAGCCGCCATGAGCGATGCCATGATGAGGCCACGCAAGCCTTCGGGCATGTGCGTGAGCATGGCAGGATAAGCCAAATCATTTCCAATTTGTGCTGCATCTAAGTTTGGAAACGCACTTTGAATACTGGCTAAGTTGGGATAAACAACAACAGATGCAAGTGCCACAATTATCCATGGCCAGGGGCGCGCTGCATAGTGCATCACATTAAAAAAGAGGGTAGCACCAATGGCATTTTTTTCATCTTTTGCGCTGAGCATGCGTTGCGCTATGTAGCCGCCACCACCTGGTTCAGCACCGGGATACCACACGCTCCACCACTGCACTGCAAGTGGCACAAGCAGCAGTGGTATGTATTCCGCAGGCTTGCTGAAATCCGGAAAGAATGATGTAAGTGGCTTCACATTTTCATGCGCAATGAGTTGAGACAATCCACCAATTTCAGGCATGCTCAACACCTCATAAGCAGCCCACACCGCACCAACCATGGCAAGAAAAAACTGAAAGAAATCTGTCCACAATACGCCTTTGTAGCCGCCAATAGCACTATATATAACAGTGATGACGCATGCTATGGTAAGTGTTTGCTCAGGTGATAAGCCGAGCATGATACTGCCAATTTTCACAGCGGCAAGACACACACTGGCCATGATGGCCACATTAAAAAATACTCCAAGGTAGATGGCTCTGAATCCGCGCAGAAATGCGGCTTCCTTTCCACTATAACGCAATTCGTAAAATTCCAAATCAGTGAGTACACCGCTTCGCCTCCACAGTTTTGCATAGACAAAAACAGTGAGCATACCGGTGAGCAAAAAAGCCCACCAAGCCCAGTTGCCGGCAACACCACCTTCGCGCACAAGCTGGGTCACTAAGTTAGGAGTATCCGCACTGAAGGTAGTAGCCACCATGCTTACGCCAAGCAGCCACCAGGGCATGCTGCGACCACTGAGGAAAAATTCGCTGGCACTGCTGCCTGATTTTTTGGATACTACAATGCCAATGATGAGTGAAAGCAGAAAGTATGCTCCTATGATGCTCCAATCAAGCGCAGTAAGTGTCATGCAGAAAAAATTTGGTTGATGATTGAAGCCAATGATAAATTGACTACACTCCATCACTATTGAGCACATTCACCAAGTTATGCCATGAATAATTCACATCAGAAATGGATGTTCAGCCATTGTAGGCCAACAGGGTTTGCCAAGCTTCTATCAATTTTCCTTGTTCGAGCAATTTCCTTGCGTGTTGGTGCAAAATGCGCTGAAGCAAGGTTGCGTCTTTTTCATTTTCAATAAAAATGTCAGCGAGTTCAGTCAGCTTGTATTCATTCACCGCGGTCTCATCAGGTAGCGATTCTATACTTCCAAGCAGGCCCAGGTTATTCCCGCTAAGCACCTCAGAGTTGCGAATGTCAGCAGGTATCATGTCTATACCAATCCCTATGTTGGTGGTAGGTTGTGGCAATTGGAACAATCCCATCTTAGCACGCGTGTACCAGTGGCCACCCATGCGTGCCACCTGATCCATTTTCTCAGGAGCAATGCGACCGTCCGCATCCAGCACATGTTCTGCTATGTGCATGCACACCACTTCGCACACCACCAATTGGCCTGCACCGCCATTGTTTCCAAGACTTATCACTTCGCGTACGGTGCATTCCATCTGTATGTGCGATTCTTTCACTCTTGCAGGTTTCACCTTGATGGAAGCCACCGGTGTAAGTCCACTTTTTACAAATTCATTTACACCTTCAGGATATTCTGTGCTGCTCAAAGAAGTCTGGTGCACCATATCGTAGTTCACAATATTTATCACACATTCCTTTACCTGAATCACATTTTCATAAGTATGCTTGGTGGTGTTGTCTCTTCCTCTTCTTGCAGGAGAAAAGATGGCAACCGGAGGATTCACACTGAAGACATTGAAAAAACTAAATGGTGCCAGATTGGGCCTGCCCTGCTCATCTATCGTGCTGGCCAAAGCAACGGGCCGCGGCCCAACAGCACCGAGCAAGTATTGATGTAAGAGTGCAAGTGGTGTTTCCGAAGGAATGATTGTTTTCATGATTGTGAATGAGGAACGAAGTGGCGAATATCTTCAATCACAAATTTCGTTGACTGCTGCAATACAATTTCGCTTTGTGTTGCTGGCTGAATTAAATATTGATTAGAAATATTCTTGATAGTAAATAGAACTGTAGCTTCACCGCACCTTATGACAGATACCTCAAAAAAATAAATACCATGGGAAAGTTTGATCTATTAAAGCAGAATATCACATCGCGGTTATCAATCAGCGATGAAGAATGGGATGATTTCAGCGCACAGTTGGAAGAAGCATCATTCGGTAAGAAGGAGTTTTTGCTGCGTGCAGGCGAGGTGGACAAGTACATGACCTTTATACTGAAGGGCGTCACCCGCACCTACTTCACCGATGAGCACCTTCACGAACACATCTATCAGATAGGTTTTGAAGACTGGTGGTGTGGCGATATGATGAGTATGATAACCGGAAAGCCTGCGCATTATAGTGTGCAGGCACTTGAGGATACGTACGTAGCGCGCATGCCTGTAGAAACCTTCAACCAGATGCTGGACAAACATTTCAGGCTGGATCGTTTTTTTAGAATACTGCTACAAGGCGCATACATAGCCAACCAAACCCGCACCATCGACACCATGAGCAAGAGCGCAGAGCAGCGTTACCTCGCCTTCACCAAGAAACATCCGCAACTAGAACTCCGTGTTGCACAGCAGCACATTGCCTCCTATCTGGGTATTACGCCTGAGGCACTCAGTAGAATTAAGCGTGGAATAATTGAGAAGAGTCGTACGCATTGATTCGGGAATTTGTATAGATTGCGCACAGTGTAATTTTTTTTTACCTGCAGACACACTGCACAATGAGAGCCTGACTTTTTTTGCGAAGCATAGTTATAGCACCCTATATGTAATTATGTAACAGTAAGGCCAACCTCACCCGGTTGTGCTTTCGAAAGAGTTCGGAAAAGTTGGTTAGTGTTAATGTGAGTCCGTTATCAAAAAATCCTGCCGGATAAGGTTCCACCCCCGGCAGGATTTGTTTTTTTTTACCCATTATTTTTTAGATGAACTGTGGTATAAATATGATAAAATGGATCATGATGCTGCTGATGGCCGTAGTTCTGATGCATGGCTGTACCATTGAAAAGCGCAGGTACATGAGTGGCTATTACATCGACTTCCGCAGTCACCACCGCATATCAGATGTGGGGCAAAAGCCTGAAGAAGCTGCATCAAGGTCATTGGAGAATGTGACCTTGAAAGAAGCTGTAAGTGTAGAAGTGCAAAGCTGGGATACATTGATCCGACAAGCCATTGATCCACCTTCTGTGAAAGAGAAAATTCCTGACAAGCAACAATCCGCCATGGTAATCGACACTGTAACTGCCTCTGTTGATTTACCGATGCTACCTGCCAATCAAAATTCGGAACACTCAAGGCAAGTGCTGTCAGAAGTGCATCCTGCTGCTGCGGGCAGCTTGCTAATGGGCATTCTTTCCGCTGGTTGTTTTGTGCTGATGTTCATGATCAGTTTCAATCCTGCCTGGGCAGTAGGGTTGCTGGTGTTAGGCATTATCACCTTTGCTATGCTGGCAAAGTGGCTTTGCAAAAAAGCATTTGACGATATGTACTATGCCCGCAACAGATACAGTGGCCGGGGTCTCGCGGCTGCGGGGCTTGCGCTGGGCATTATTTCACTTGTTGCATTGTTAGGATTGGTGTTGGTGTTGCTTTTCAATCTTGCTTTTATATCAATCAGCTAACAAGCCGCAATCAACTAACCCTTCACCATCATCTTCACTTCTACTCTGCCGGGATAAACTTTTAGAGCCACGTCCAAACATTCAATGGCTGCCTTCAATGATTCTTTGTTGAGCACATAAGCCAGCCGCACTTGTTGCAAGCCGGGTTCCGGTTTGGAATAAAAGCCTGTGGCGGGTGCCATCATCACTGTCTGGTTGTTGTGTTCAAATTTTTCCAGCATCCACTGGCAAAAGGTGTCTGCATTGTCGATAGGCAGTTGAGCAATGCAGTAGAAAGCGCCTTTAGGCTTGGGGCATATCACTCCTGGAATTTTGTTGAGACCATCAACCAATATATCTCTGCGCTCCACATATTCCTCGACCACGCCATCGAAATAGCTCTGCGGTGTCTCCAATGCATAGAGCGATGCCATCTGGCCGAATGTGGGTGGTGAAAGGCGCGCCTGTGCAAACTTGAGTGCGGCTGCCATTACCAATCTGTTTTTGGTAATCAGTGCACCTATGCGGGCGCCACACATACTATAGCGTTTGCTTACTGAGTCTATCATGATGGCATTGTCTTCAATGCCTTTCAGATTCATCACACTATACGGTTGTGCGCCATCGTACGCAAATTCGCGATAGACCTCATCTGCCATTAAGAACAAATCGTGCTTCTTGGCCACATCACGCAGTTGCTCCAACTCTTGTTGCGAATACAAATAGCCGGTAGGATTTCCGGGATTGCAAATGAGAATGCCCTTTGTTTTTGGGGTGATGCGTTTTTCAAATTCTTCGATGGGTGGCAACGCAAAACCGGTTTCGATGTAGCTCATCACAGATACTACTTTAACACCGGCCATCACTGCAAATCCATTGTAGTTGGCATAGAATGGTTCGGGTATGATGACTTCGTCACCCGGATTGAAGCAGGTCATGAAGGCAAACACCAATGCTTCACTGCCGCCTGTGGAAACCATCACATTTTCGCGCTGGAGAGCAATATTTTTTGAAGCATAGTAAGTGACCAGCCCATCACGGTAGGCGGCAATGCCTTCGCTATTGCTGTATTCCACCACCTTCAGGTCGAGTTGTTTCATGCGCTCGCGCACTACCTGTGGTGTTTCTATGTCGGGCTGGCCTATGTTGAGGTGATAGACTTTGCGGCCCAGTTTCTTGGCTGCTTCGGCAAATGGAACGAGCTTGCGAATGGGCGATGCAGGCATCGTGTGGGCTTTGTTGCTGATGTCTGGCATGTGTTTATGGTTGCTTGTGTTGAGGTTGATGATTTTAGTGTTGGCACAGAAATACTTCTATATGCCTCTTGCTGTTGGCGTTTGAGTGGTACATATTGCGAATATGGCGCAAGAGTAAGAACTAACAGAATGAATCATAGAAAGAGGGACTGATATTAGTGTATTGCTTATGTGAAGCATCGCCCGCAAAAATTTGTTCTGTCAATGTGGAGTAACTTTAGATTACCTTTTCAAATACCATTCTTCCAGTAGCTTCCTATCTGTCTTCCCATTTGCATTCATCGGTATTTGCTCCACCTGCATCACATCGTCAGGCACCATATAGTGTGGCAAGGTTGTGCTGAGTTGTGTTTTTAAATTTGCTTTATCAATCGACTCAGTGCTGCATAAAAAGCCGATAATTTTTCTGGGTACACCATTAACACGAAGTACGATGCATGCAGCATTAGCTACTCCGTGAAGG
The DNA here is from genome assembly GCA_046155615.1 of Flavobacteriales bacterium. Classification (GTDB taxonomy): domain Bacteria; phylum Bacteroidota; class Bacteroidia; order Flavobacteriales_D; family Sanyastnellaceae; genus JANNVZ01. The sequence continues at coordinate 120,746 of JBJXFP010000175.1, forward strand.
TTTTTCATCACTTCGGCTATCTCATCCAACTCAATGCGGTAGCCATTCAGTTTTATCTGATCGTCATTGCGGCCTATGTAGAAGAGTAGTCCGTCTTTGTAGTAGCCTAAATCGCCTGTGTGGTATGCGCGTTTGCCATTTGCAGTTGTAAATCTCTCAGCATTTAGATCGGGTCTTCGCAGGTAACCGATGGAAACATTGTCGCCAACAATCAGCATCTCTCCCACTCCACCCTCATCAGGGTTTTGTATGAGTATTTCTGTTTCTCTTTTCACAAATCCAATAGGAACTGTTGGATATTTTTCTGTCATCTCTGTGCTGACGTCAACATAGGTAACGGTCACTGTGGCCTCTGTAGGGCCATAGCTATTCACCACTTTGCTACGTGCAAATTGTTGTCTGATTTTTCTCACTGTATTACCGGGCAAAGCTTCGCCCGCAAGTATGAAATAGTGTAATGAAGGCAGATAGCCTTCATTGAAATTTTTCTCACGGATGTAGATGTATACAAAACTGGGAGTGCTTATCCAAACACTGCCCTTATAGTAGCTGATGCGTTGCAAAAACTTATTTGCATTCATGGCAGTGTCTGCATCATTGTAGATCACACTGCCTTCGAAGTGCAGCAGGTACGCAATGTCGTAAAGCGATACATCGAAACTGAATGGTACCTGGTTAATGAATACATCATCGGGCCGGAAGTAATGGTCTTCCTGTAGCCACTTGATCCAACTGCAAAGTGCTGAGTTGGTTATCTGCACGCCTTTAGGTTCGCCTGTGCTGCCTGAGGTGAATATGATATAACGTGTTGGGTCGTGCGGAAAGTGCGAATCTGGCACTGCAAACTGTGGCGGATTATGCACAGTGCAATGCAGGTCTTTGTCAATGGTGATGGCGAAATCCATGTTCAGTTTTTTATCACTGGTGTATATGATGATGTCGCTGCTGCAAAGCTTTTGTACACGCTGCACTCTTTCTTCCGGATAAATGATGTCCATCGGTACATAAGGCAATTGCAGTGTGAAGCAGGCAGCGATAGCCACCGGAAACATTTTCTCTTTGTGTCCATATATGATGACGGGATGGCCGACAGGAATATTCAATCTGTTCAGCACGGCAACTAAGCGCTGCACCTGGTCATAAAACTGCTGCAAGGTGAAGTCGCCATCGCTTGCGGTGTAAGCCAACTGATCCGGATTTTTTCCGGTATCAATCCATGTGTTGTTGGCGAAATCAAATTTCATGTTATTGCTGATAAATGTCCTGCAAATCAAAGAGGCAAACTGCGCCCGCTGAATACATAGACTGCTATGGCTACAAGGTTTATCATGATGAAAATAGAAATGTACTTAACAGTTTGTGGCGCAAGATTTCCAAACATCACATCGCGCTTTTGTTTTTTGCATTGCACCACATAGGTGTTATGCACCACAGAATACAAGCCGAAAATGGCACCGCTCAGTATGTAGTGTTTCTCAAAACCATTCCAGCAACCCATGAGCAGAAAGGTGCAGAACAGCGCAACATTTTGCCGCAGCAGCGGCCATGCTTTCAGCATTTTTCTTTCGCTCAGGAATTTGTATAGCGGCATGAAGAAGTAATCGCGCAGCCAGTCGCCAAGGCTCTTGTGCCAGCGCTGCCAGAAGTCTTGCGGATTGACTGAAAGAAATGGTTTGTTGAAATTAACAGGCACATTGATGCCAAGCATTTTTCCCAAACCGATAGCCAGGTGTGAGTAACCTGCAAAGTCGAAAAACAAATAGAGCAGGTAGGCATACACATCAGCGGCTGCGTAGTGCAGGCCATGTCTGCCCTCAAGTTCCGGCAGCCAGTAGCGGCTTACTATTTCGGCCAACACAAACTTGTAGAGCAACCCAAGCACAACCGATTCCCATCCCGACCTGAACAACTGTGCATTCAGGTTGGCGTAGCCGTTTTGTAAATCTTTTTCAAATCGGGGCAGTCGGTCAATAGGCCCAATAAGCAATACAGGAGTGAACAAGAGATAAGAAACGTAATTCAAAAAATCAGCACGCGGCTTAGAGGCATGTGCATCCATATGCACGCTCATCATTTTGAAACACATGTACGAAAGGCCTGCAAACGAAATGAGTGTATAAATTTTTTCGTTGTGCCAGCGCAAAGCCCATTCGGACTTCACTATCAGCATAGGCAACAAGGTGAGTATGACTCCGGCCAATTTGTTTCGCCACTTCAGCACAAATGGAAACAGATAATAGATGCCGTATGCATAACACACGTAGAGCAACAGATGCCAGGGTTTAGGAAAAAAGAAAATGGTATAACACAAGCCAATGGACAAGATGAATACACGATAACTCACCACGCGGTGCAACCAGCTTTTGCAGCCGTAGGCCGCAGCTACCATGATTATGGCAATGATGAAGAATGGTATGTCACTGTATGGCAGCACTCAGAATTGCTGATAAACGAAGGTGGCTGACGATTCTATCTTCTGCTTCCTCACTGCATCATCCATGCGATAAAGGCCAACTATGCCCGCTATCAGCATCAGATAGATCAGTGTGTTCTTCACGCCAGGTTTATTCAGTAGTTGCCACATAATGATTGTAGATGAATTGATTCATTTTCAAAAAACCGTAATCCCCGAAGTGCATCACATCGTTGAGCAAGGCACGTTGGTAATCGGTGCTGTCGGAGGTATATAGATTCAGGTATGAATAGCCTGACTGATGAATTATTTCAGACACTGCATCCATGGTAGCATCGCCTGTTTTCAGGTTTTCATAAGCCAACGGATTGAGTGGCTGCATTACAAATACAGCATCCATCTTTCTTGATTGGATGTAAGAAACAAGTAGCGTGAAGTCGCGCAACTCCTGATTGTACTCATTGGCCACGGCAACTATTTTTTTCTTCTCACTTTTCAGGTGCTTGTTGTAGTATGCATTGTTCACACCCCATGGGTTGTTGCTGCACAATACCTCATGTTGTAGTATGGCTTGTGCCTCTATGCCATGCCAGAAATTTTCATCCACATAACGCACTGCATCAGCAGGCCATTCCCTCAGGGCAAAGCCATCGAAATATGTTGGCTTTGGCTTGCGCTGAAAATGATGCTTGATGCCATGCGATATCATTTGAAGCAGGGCCTGATGGGGTTTTGACTTCCACAGATAGTGGTCCATAGCGTGGTCAATGTCTTTGCTCGCTCCTTCAAAATCTGAGGCATGTTGCAACGCATAACGGGCAAGCGCATCGCCATGCGGTTCGCTCATGCTCAGCGCAGCATTTATCATCTCCACATCGTTGTATTCCAAGAAGGGTTGCAGCGCAGTTCCGCGGGCATAGTGGTCCATGAACCAGCCGGGCGATACTATGATGGCCACACGCGCGCCTTCGTTGTAATGTTTGAATGCCATGAGCTGGGCCATGATGCTCATGCACTGATTGCCCGCATGGCCGAGGCTTATGAGTGAACATTGCAACGAATCTTTAAAAAAAGGGCCAGTGAGATAAGGGCTTGAGGATGTCAGCTCTGATGAACCAAAAAGAACGATAGCTTTTTTTGAATGCAGGGCTTGAGCAATGTTCCACTTTCTGAAATCCCAACCCGCATATTCACCATAGGCTGCATGCTTATCTATTTCCAATCGCTCCTGTTCACGCCACCGAGGTGGGCGCGCACGCTCCATATTCTCATACCAATACCAATACCTGAGGTCGAGGCAAAGGATGATACCCAGCGCTATGCAAAACGGAATGATATGTTCCCGACAAAAGATTTTCATTCACCGCTGTAGCCTTTGGAGTTCAGAAACTCCACCATGCGGTTGATGGTGTCAAACTTTTCTTCCTCGTACTCGCTGTTTGAGATGAATATGCCGGTGTGTTCTTCGATGGCTACAAGCAAGTCAACCACGCTGATGGAGTCCAGCACTTTGGTGGAGATAACGGCCTCATCGTAGACCACTTTGGTAAATGAAAGCTCCTCTATTTTTTGCTGAAGAAATTCCCTGACAGGCTGCATGGGCCAAATATATCCTGCTCACTTTGTACAGGATATTGAATTCACTTTCGCACAGAGGCCATTCACCACCACATTATCACCACATGCCTACTCTGCTCAATTTCTAAAACAACGGCCTACATACTTTCGCCATCTCAATTCAAACTATTAATAACAACAACAATGAATAAGGTTCTCATTTCAGTATTGGTGCTGCTTGCCGTGGTGGTAGGCGGTTTTGCAATGTTTTACTTCTACGGTGCAGGTGTGCGCGACAAAGCCATAGCCCACCAGGAAACCGTGAAAGAAAGCTGGGGCAACGTACAGAGTGCCTACCAGCGCAGGGCCGACCTGATAGGCAACTTAGTGGAAACAGTGAAGGGCGCAGCAGCCACCGAAACCAACATACTGATAGGTGTAACCGAAGCACGCAGCGGCATAGTGCGCTATGCTGACAGTGTGAGCACAGTGATAGACCAGCAGAAGGAACAACTCAAAAATGCCAAGACTCCTGCCGAGCTGCAACAAGGCGATGTGATGATGATGAATACCTACCGCGGATTCCGTGGTTTCCTTTCAGAAAATTATCCTGACCTGAAGTCCATACAGAACTTCGGTATGCTGCAGACTGAACTGGAAGGCACCGAGAACCGCATAAAAACCGAACGCGACCGCTACAACGAAAGCGTGAAGGAATACAACACCTACATACGCGGCACCTGGCGCAAAATGGCACTCGGCTTAGTGGCTGATGATGCTGATGAACTGACAGTGCGCGAAATGTTCGAAGCCAAAGAAGGCGCTGATGAAGCACCCAAGGTGCAGTTCTGACAGCAACATGCTCCCTCAAAACATTTCCCCGTAGAAAAAAAAATTGACCGCTCAACAAATCATAACAGATGATGTGCGTGTGCGCATAGAAGCTGCCATACACGCGGCAGAGCAAGGCACATCGGGCGAAATTCGTGTGCATATAGAGGACACATACCGCCAGGGCTGGACTCTGTTTCGCAAAGCCGAACAGTCCCTCCTGGACAGGGCGGCCTTCGTATTCGACCAATTGGAAATGAACAAGACCCAGGCGCGCAATGGCGTACTGCTCTACCTCAGCGTGCTGGACCACAAAGCCGCCATCATGGGCGACATCGGCATCAACATGCTGGTAGATGAACACTATTGGAAAGATGCCCTGCACCTGTTCACGCGCAATGCCCGCGAACTGGGCATCGAGGCAGCCATCATCCAAACCATAGAGCATATAGGCGAGAAGGTGAAAGAGCTTTTTCCCATACAGCCTGATGATGTGAATGAACTGCCCAACACCATAACCATCGGCCACAAAGACATCAACAAAAAAAGATGAAGCACAGACTGCTCATATTAGTGTGCCTTCTGGCAGGCTCCGTGGCATTCGGTGCTGATAAGCTGAAGGCCGGGCAGGAATGTTTTCCTGCAAAGGATGAAAACCGCCTGGTGTATGACCAGGCCAATGTGCTTTTGCCTGCGCAAATAGACGAGCTTGAAAAAAAGCTGACCGACTTCGCAGCTCACTCCAGCAACCAGTTTGTAGTAGTCATAGTTCCCGATTTGTGTGGTATGGAAAAAGCACATTTTGCCATAGAGTTGGGCGAAATGTGGGGTGTGGGCCAGGGCAAAGAAGACAACGGCTTGGTGATGCTCATCCGACCCAAGACACCTGATGCGAAGGGCGAAATATTTATAGCCACAGGCCGTGGGCTGGAGGGCGCCATACCTGATGGCAAGCTGTACCTGATAGAGGAAAATGAAATGCTGCCGCACTTCCGTGCTGGTGACATGCATGGCGGCATCAGCGCAGGCATAGATGTGCTGATGAGCCTTGCCATAGGCGAATACAACATAGACACCTATGCCACACGGCAGAGCAAAGGCAACAAGGGTGGCTCAGGCTTCATATTCCTTTTTGCCATCCTGTTCATAGCCGTATTCATGCTGGTCAAAGTGAGCCAGGTAAGGCGCTATGCGCGGGTGAACAACATTGCCTTCTGGACAGCCTGGACGCTGCTCAATGTCGCTGCTCAAAAACACCGGGGCTACTTCAGCAATTTCCGTAATGGCTCAGGCCGCTTCGGGGGTTTCACCGGTGGCGGCAGTTGGGGTGGCGGAGGCTCAGGAGGAGGCTTTGGCGGTGGCAGCTTTGGTGGTGGCGGTGCAGGTGGGTCTTGGTGAAAAGTTGTAGCCTCTGGCACCAGTTCAACAATCAATTTATCGTAAAAATCACCATCGGCTGTATTCCATACGGTTAGATACTCTGTAGGTCACTATTCCTACCCCTCATCATAGTCCTTCCATAAATGGAAACCCATTGCTGTACCCCCCGGCAAGGGGTATGAAGAGTAGCAGACCCCATGCTGCACCCCACGGTAAGGGGTATGAGGCCTGAAATGCTTTAAATACGAGTAACAGCGGGTGATGGGGGTGGCTTAGCTCTGCTTGTAGGTGATTTTGTAAGTACCGCACTGCGAGGTGGGTGCATCCTGACTTACATTGAACTTGAGTTTCTTAACTGCCGCAACAGCCTTTGGGGAAAGTGTGGAGAACCAGGTGGGGCTGGATGTAGGTAAGTTTTGCGAATTGGCGGCATCTGCTTCCGCAGTTTTCACATTTCCAAACCGGTCTATGCAGAGCTTCACTATGATGATGCCGTCATCGCTGGCTACGTCAGAGGGCTTGGCTGAGGTGAGTGAGCGTGCAGGGCCTTCGAAAGGACTGAATCCGCCAGAGCCTTTGCCGCTTCCGGGGCCATCACCCGGGCCATCGCCACCATTGTTACCACCTCCATTGCCCCCATTCTTGCCGGTACTGCCGCCACCGCCAAGTGCTCCATCCTTGTCTATCTGTCCATCGGGCTTTCCGCTGTCGCCTTTGCCCTGTGTTTTGCCCTGGCCACTGGGCTTCAGTCCAATCAGGGCTTTGTTCAGGTCCTGGTTTTCCTTGGGTTTGTTTTGCGGGTTGGTGGTGTCCTTGGGCTTGTTGTCGTTGGGTTTGCTGTTGTTGTTAGTGGGTGTAGCAGGGTCGGGCTTGGTAGGCAGTGGTGTTTCGGTGCCTTCATCATCAGTAAGTATGGGTGCGCTGTCACCTGTGGGCTGGTCGAAGCTTTCGGCCGTTGCTTCATGAAATTCATCGCCTATACCGTCTTCCAACGTTCCAAAGCCTGCTATGTCCAAGGCCATCAGGCCATCGTCACCCAATCCGTTGGTGCCGCCTCCACCACCCAGGGGGTTGCAGCTTTTTCCAAGTATAATAAGGAGCACCAGCACTGCTACATGCAGGGCTAGGGTGCCTGAGAGGGAGATGCGGTGGTCGTTGGTTGCTGTCATTGTTCCATAGGGTTGGTGGTGTCTTCTGCGGTGGGCAGTTGGGTGGCTATCACGGGTTGCCATTCATTTTTCTTCATCAGGGAAAAGAGTTCGATGGTGTTGCCCGTGGGCACGCTGGCATCTATTACTAATATCACGCGTTTGTCGTCTTTGTCTGCCATGAAGGCTTTGAGATAGGTTACCACATCGCCCTTTGCAACGTCCTTGCCATTCACTTGGTAGTTCAGGTCTTTGTCGAGTATCAGGGTGGTGGTGGCCGTGTTGGGGCCGGCTGTATCGCTTTTGGGCAGGTTTATTTTTTCTCCATTCACAGCCAGTGTGCTGGCCATGATGAAGAATATGAGGAGCATGAAGATGATGTCTGATAAGGCAGACATGGCAGGCTCCACATGTATTTTATTTCTTCTTCCGAAATCCATAGTGTGTAGGTATTAGGTTGGTTGGAGTTAGAGCGGTTGTTCCAGTATGTCCATGAACTCCACAGCGTGTGCTTCCATCTTGTTCATCACTTTGTTTACCCGTGTCACTAAGGTGTTGTAGCCTATGTAGGCAATCATGAATACGATGAGACCTACAGCTGATGAGAGCATTTTCAGTTGCAAGCCGTTGGCTACTGCATCTATCTGTATCCCTTTTGCTTTCACTATGTCACCAAATATGATTATCACCCCGAATATGGTACCTAAGAAACCGAACACCGGTGCCACCCCGCTGATGGTAGCCAGCGTGGTCAGGTTCTTCTCCAGTTTGGCAGTTTCTAATTTGCCCACATTCTCTATGGCTTTCTTTATGTCATCCACAGGTTTGCCTATGCGGCTTATTCCTTTTTCTATCATGCGGGCTACCGGAGTCTGCGAGGTGCTGCACAGGTTTTTGGCACTGTCCAACTTGCCCTGGCTCACATATTCTTTTATTTTCAGCATGAAGTTGCCTTCTTCTTTGTCGGCCCGGTTCAGTGTAAGCACACGTTCTATTATCACGTACACTGCTATCACACTCATCAGCAATTGGGGCACATAGATGTACCAGCCCTCAATGAGGGTGTCCACGAGATCGAATTTTTTTATGTCGGTGTTGGCGGCTGCATCGGCAGCAGTGGTCGCATTGTCCAAGGCGAGGCCGGTAGTCTCTTGAATGAAAAAAAGAAGGTCCATAGGTTGATAAGTGTTTTTGGTTGGATTGATAAAAGACGTGAATGGGATATGTGGTGAGCCGGAAAAGGAAAAGGTTGGTTTGACCTTGCCCGGGCCAACGCGAAAATGAACCAAACATTGCAATGCACATTTTATATGCACGCTTATTTATTTATGCGGCAATGTTGATAGCATATAGCTCAGGGCAATATGATACTATGATGATTGCATTCGGGAATCAAGCTCAGCAGTTGCTATCTAAGCATGCTGATGCACATGCATGTTTAGCACAAAGCAACTACTGCTGACTACTTGGTACATAGTGCATAACACATGGTGCAATTCAAACAAAATGAAACCTTTCAAAACCGTGTGGCGTTCAAGTGCGTTGAATTTTCAACCCTAAAAGAATCAAACCCCGATGAAAAATTTTATCCCTATGCTGATGGCTGCATGTGCAGCAATTGTCATTACCTCTTGCCAAAACTCTCCGCAGCACGATGCCGCAAAAGGCATTGCGCTTATGCCCAACGACTCACTGTTTCACATAAGCGAAGGCGGCTACGACTTCAATATCATATTACCCAAAGACATGATGATAGAAAACTCGCCCAGCATAAGTGTAAACAGTGCCACCGGAGAACTGAACATCCAATTGGGCAACCAGTTCTGGATAGTAGCCTCGCAGGAGAAGGGCGACATGAAAACGGTGAAGGCCGAACTCAATGAGGATATGCTCTTCATGAGCCGCATCATAGAAGAAAGCAACAACAGCTTGCTGTATCAGCGCGTATTGCCTGACGGCTCAGCATATGACTACAGTTACAAATGCTCCAACGAGGTAAGCGGCAAGCCATACTTCTTCCGCACCTGCGAGGAGGGCGAGTTTACCATGGAGAATGTGGGCCGCATGAAGGTAGCCATCTCCAGCGTACACTCCGCTGTATAACAATATGTTTTTACATTCGGCCCACATAAAAAAACCCGTTACATCTAAAACAAACTATTTGCACACAATGAAATCCCTATTAGCAATAAGTATGATAGTGCTTGGACTTACAGCCGGGCATGCAGAGGTTGTGGTAATCAGTGGTGTGTACCAGGGCAAGGACTTATATGTAAAAAATCCGCTCACAGCAAGCGGTGTTGGATACTGCGTATTCGAAGTGCTTGTGAATGGAGGTGTTACCAGTGATGAGCTCAACCAACCGGCATTTGCCGTGGATCTTGCCGCATGGGGACTCAAAGTGAACGACCCTGTGGAAGTAGTACTGCGCTGCAAGGAGAAGTGCGATGTGAAAATCATCAACCCAGAAGTAATTTACCCCAACAGCACCTTTGAAGTGGTTAGCATGACAGTAACACCGCAAGGCCTGCTGACATGGAGTACCAAAGGCGAAAGCTCTGCCATTCCATATGTGATAGAGCAATTCCGCTGGAACCGTTGGGTGAAGGTTGGTGAGCTGAATGGTCAGGGAAAAAGCGAAAAATGTGATTACTCATTTCAGGCGACACTGCACAGCGGTACCAACACATTTCGGGTATATCAGATAGACCACAAAGGCCAACGCACTTCCCAGGAAGTAAAAGTGGAAAGCGCCACACCCGCTGTGAATATCAAGAGCACCAAAATCTCTAACAGCATCGACTTCAGTGCAGAGACAGACTATGAGATATATAGCGAATATGGAGCACTGGTAAAAACAGGCCGCGGCATTTCAGTGGACTGCTCCAAATTCTTCAAAGGCAAGTATTACGTGAGCTTCGACAACAAGGGCGGAGTGATAGTAGAAAAGAAATAATACCTGAGCGAAATTCAACTTTGAACAAAGCCTTGCGAACTATCGCAGGGCTTTGTTCATTTTTACACCCATGTTTAGAAAAATAGAACACATAGGCATAGCAGTAAAAGACATAGCAGCCAGCAACAAACTATTTGAAGATGTGCTTGGTGTGTCGCCATACAAGCAGGAAGCAGTGGAATCTGAAAGTGTCCTTACGTCATTCTTCCAGGTAGGCGAAAGCAAAATAGAACTGCTACAGGCCACCGGCAGTGAAAGCGCCATTGCAAAATTTCTTGACAAGAACCGCGAAGGGATACATCACATTGCATTCGATGTTGCCGACATCTATGCAGAAATAGAAAGACTCAAAAGGCTTGGCTACAAAATGATACATGAACAACCCAAAGAAGGTGCGGACAACAAGCTGATAGCATTCATGCACCCCAAAGACTCAGGCGGAGTATTGGTAGAGTTGTGCATGGACAAACCTGAGTAATTCAAGTCTGTGCCTCTCCTCTGTTTACTAAGTAAACACCTAAAAAAATCATCGCGGCACACAGCGCCTTTTGCCAGGTGATATCACCTGTAAAATTCTCTTGCAGGAAAAACGAAAACACAAAAGCAAACGCACCTGCAAGCATTGGTTGAAAATAAATGTATGCACTTGCTATGGTGGGTGAAAGGTGATGCACCCCAATCATATTGAACAGGTAAGTGAGGAAGGTGGTGAATACAATGACAAACACAATGCTGAACCATTGCCATGCCGACAACTCGCTCCACGCTATGGTTTGCAAACCCATGCCACCAAAAGGAAGCACCAGCACAATACCAATGAGAAATACCCATGCTGTGATCATCAACGAATGGTATTTCTTCATCAGTGGTTTTACCAATACCAGATAAAACGCCCATGATGTGCTGTTGATGAGAATGAATAAATCGCCAAGCGATGTACTGTTTTTGGTATTGTCAAATTCACTCAGCAGCAAAAGTGACACCGCTCCGAGGGCACCCAGTATCACCCCAATAGCTTTGAGCAACGTTATATTTTGTCTAAGCAGCAGTGCACTTATCAGCATCACTATGATGGGGTTGCTGGTCATGATGATGCTCGCATTGATGGGTGATGTGAGGGCAAGCCCATTGAAGAACAACAATTGATTGGTTGCAACACCACAAATGGCACACAACACAAAACGCCACCAATCTTCCTTGGCAGGAATAGTGATTTTTCGCGCAGCTATGATCCAGAAAAGCACACATGCACCTACCACTCTCAGTGTAATAAAACTGTTAGGCCCAATGGGCTGTGGCATTACACTCTTTGCAATGATGTAGTTGGCACCATATATAATGGCAGCACTGGCAAGGGCAAGGTGCGCAATGGTTTTAGTGTTCATCACCGAAAAAGCGTGTTCAATAGTAAGTCTTTGGTTTGGTCCACGGCCCTTCTACCTTCGCCCACAGAGATGACCACTTTGGAAAAAAACGAAACCGCCACAGGCACCGCGCTCACAAGTGAAGTATTGCTGAAAGCCTGGAAGTTGATGAGCACAGCCAAGAGCATGGCTGACATCTATGAAGAGAACGCGAAGGTGACTGCCAAGTATGTGCACGCAACATCACGAGGCCACGAGGCTTGCCAGCTTGCACTTGGGCTGCAACTAAAGCCTCAGGATTTTCTCAGTGCCTACTACCGCGATGACAGCATACTGCTTGGCATAGGCATGAAACCATACGAGTTGATGTTGCAACTGATGGCCAAGCGCGATGATCCTTTCAGTGGTGGGCGCACCTACTACTCGCATCCCGCGTTGCGGAGGGATGATATGCCGAAGATTCCACACCAGAGCAGTGCTACCGGTATGCAAGCCATACCAACTACCGGCATAGCCATGGGTATTCAATACAAAGAGAAGCAAGGCATATCACACGCAGATGGAGCTGACCATCACGGTGCGCCTGTGGTAGTTTGCTCCATTGGCGATGCTGCCATGACAGAAGGTGAAGTGAGCGAAGCCTTCCACATGGCAGCTTTGAAACAATTGCCCATCATCTACTTTGTGCAAGACAATGAGTGGGACATCAGTGCGCATTCATCTGAAATCAGATTTGGTGATGCCATCACTTTTTCTCGCGCATTTCCGCGCATGAAGGTGAAAAGCATTGATGGAACTGACTTCGTGGAGTGCTACAATGTGATAAAGGAAGTGATAGACGATGTGCGCCTGCATCGCAGGCCGTGGCTGGTGCATTGCAAGGTGCCACTGCTTGGCCACCATACCAGTGGTGTGCGCAAAGAATGGTATCGCGATGATTTGGAAAGTGCTGCGCGCAGGGATCCTTTTCCGCGTTTCAAAAAAGACTTGATGAAACTCGGATTCAGTGAAATCGATCTGGATGCAATCACAACCGAAGTAAGATCGGAAGTCGAAAATGATTATCAACTCGCGCTTGCAGCAGAAGACCCTCGGCCTGAAGACCTCACCAATTTTGACTACGCACCCACGTCTATAACTGAAGAAAAAGGCGAACGCGAACCTGCAGGCAAAGAACCAACAGTGATGGTGGACAGCGCCTTGTTTGCCATGCAAGAAATACTTGCCAAACATCCGGAAGCATTGCTCTATGGTCAAGATGTGGGAAGAAGATTGGGCGGTGTATTTCGCGAAGCGGCAACACTTGCAGAAAAGTTTGGCGACAACCGCGTATTCAATACTCCAATTCAGGAAGCATTCATAGTAGGTAGCACAGTGGGCATGAGTGCCGCAGGACTAAAGCCCATAGTGGAAGTTCAGTTTGCAGACTACATATGGCCAGGGCTAAATCAATTGTTTACAGAAGCAAGCCGCAGCTATTACCTCAGCAATGGCAAGTGGCCGGTGAGTGCAGTTATCAGAGTGCCCATTGGTGCTTATGGCAGCGGTGGCCCATACCACAGCAGCAGTGTGGAGAGTGTGTTGGCCAACATTCGCGGAATCAAAGTGGCCTACCCAAGCACTGGTGCAGATTTGAAGGGACTGCTGAAAGCTGCTTACTATGATCCAAATCCTGTGGTGATGCTGGAACACAAAGGACTTTATTGGAGCAAAGTGAAAGGCACCGAAGATGCCCGCACCATTGAGCCAAGTGAAGATTATGTAATTCCGTTTGGCAAAGCGCGCACGGTGTTGAGCGCAACCGAAAAAAATTCAGTGGCTATCATCACATATGGAATGGGCGTGTATTGGGCAAAGGGGGCAGCCAGGAATTTCGAAGGTCAAGTTGAAATTATTGATTTGCGAACCATTGTCCCGATGGATGAAGAAGCTGTGTTTGCAGCAGTAAAAAAATGTGGACGATGTCTGGTCGTGACCGAAGAGGCTCCGCAAAACAGTTTTGCACAAGCGCTTGCAGGGCTCATTTCAGAAAAATGTTTTGAGTATCTGGATGCACCGGTGCGAACTGTTGGTTCAGTTTGCACACCAGCCATTCCGCTCAATTCTATTTTAGAGGCAACACTGCTGCCCAATGCTGAAAAAGTAAGTGTCGCTATCCAACTGCTGATGCAGTATTGATTCAATGTGATGAAGCAGGTAACTGTTGGAAAAACATTGTTTGTTTTTTCTACTCGCTACATCTTCTTTGTAAAAATATCTTTTGCACACAACCCGAACCATTGCCTGACTAACCATGATGCTGCGGAGAATAGCACAACGATCGTTGAGTATAGCTACCATAGCTGCGCTGTGTATCGGCCTGGCCGAGTTTATCGTGTTTGTAAGTGACAGCATGATGCGCTCACCCATGGATGGCTGGAAAAACCAAATTGTGGATCTGGCATTTCAGATACGTGGCCACAACCCCTGGCACGAGCGTGTAACACCTGAAGAGGTGGTGATAGTGGACATAGATGATGCGAGCATCGAAAAATTAGGAAGGCCACAAAACTGGCCGCGCGCATACGATGCTGAAGCCATCACACACGTAGCCTCAGGCAAGCCACGTGCAATTGGCATCGACTTTCTATATACAGAATACGACAGCTTTCCTGATGTGTATGAACAACTGTTAGACATGTATGGCTTTGAGAATAGCCACGAGATAGTAGATGCACTGGGCACCGACCAATGGCTTACACAAGCAGTGAAAGATGCAGGCTGTGTTTACCTTAGTTTTTTTGATGATGAAACATACCGCGACAGTGCATTAGATGCATACACGCTATCCAAGTTGCGCACCATAGAGAACAAAGCCGGAGGTGATATGTGGTTTCCTCCTGTTTCACTTCCTGTATTGCCCGTTGATTCCTTTGCGCGCTATGCCAAAGGCATTGGCAGTATAGCCATGCCCAGCATGATGGATGGCACTGTGCGACACTATCAACTGTTGCAACAACTGAATTCTGCTGATGGTAAGCAGCGGCTGATAGGAAACTTTCCACTGTACATGGTAGCTGACCACTTTGGTGTGTCTATGGAAAACATCAGGGTTGAGGATGACGGTGTGCACATCAGCGACAGCCTGTACATACCGCTGGAGCCCGGTGGCACATTTCGTATCAACTGGCTGGGCAATGTGGCAGACTCTATACGCTACATACCCTACCACAAGGTGCTTAGCGGTCGCACACCTGCTGAGTTTTTCGAAAACAAATATGTATTCTTCGGCACAAGTGCATCGGGGATGGGCGATATAAAAACGGTGCCCACTATGCTCGAAAAAATACCAGGAGTGGAGGTGCACGCAATAGCATTTCTCAACATGATGAACAGCGCATTCGTACATGAAATGAGCGAATGGGAAGCACTGCCGTGGATTTTTCTGCTGGCCTTCATGCAGGTGGCGTTGTTCATTGTAGTGCGCCCGTGGATTGGCTTTGTGCTTTCGCTTGGGCTTGTTTTCAGCCAGATGATGCTCTTCATCACCTGGCTGATGCCCACCTACAATGTGGTGTTCTCGATAGCTACCATGATGCTTGTGAGCATATTTGCTTACATCGGTTCATTGCTCTTCATTTACTTCACGCGTGAGAGGCGCAACCGCAGGCTCAAGGTGGCCTTTGGAAGCTACGTGAGTCCAGAGGTGGTGGAGCAGATAATCAAAGATCAGCAGGTGGTACAACTGGGTGGTGAGCGCAAATTGCTGACTGTACTGTTCAGCGACATACGCAGCTTCACTACATACAGCGAGCAGATGGATCCGCAACAGGTAGTGCGCATGTTGAATGGCTACCTGAGCAGTATGAGCGAGTGTGTGTTTGCAGAAAAAGGCACCATCGACAAATTCATAGGCGATGCCATCATGGCCATATTCGGAGCACCGGTGCCACAGCCCGACCATGCCGACCGCGCCTGCCGCGTGGCTATAGGCATGATGAAAGAACTTGTAAGGTTCAACCAATCGGAAGTGACCGAAGGTCGCAGCGCTATACAGATTGGTATAGGCATCAATACAGATGAGATGACTGTGGGCAACATTGGATCTGAAAAAAGATTTGATTACACGGTAGTAGGCGATGCTGTAAACCTGGGTTCGCGGCTTGAGGGATTGACCAAATTTTTTGGCGTGCCCATTCTGGTAAGCGATTCTACCATGCAACAGTGCACAAGTGGCAGATTCCTATTCAGGCAGATGGCCACTGTAAGGGTGAAGGGTAAGGAGCAACACGTGATAGTACACGAGTTGGTAGGCGAAAAGGAAGAGTCAGCAAGCAAAGTGCCGTGGGTGCAATTGTGGAATGAATCTGTGGCCTTGTACAACAGCCGCAACTTCGCGGGTGCCTTAGACTTGTTGAAGCAGTGTGATGAGCTTGTGTCCAATGACCTATCTACAAAGGCTTATTTAGCTGAGTGTGGCAAGTGCCTGCTGAATCCGGATGCCTTCTCGCCCGTGGTGAAATTGGAAGCAAAGTGATAGAATCAAGTTGCAATTTGCAAATGGTTAGTTTGCAAAAAGGTGAGTTAGATGAATAACCACTAAAGCACTAAAGACTTCACGAAAACACAAAAAGTGATTGAATCAAGTTGCAATTTGCACGTGGTTAGCTTGCAAAAAGGTGAGTTAGATGAATAACCACTAAAGCACAAAAGATTGCACGAAATCAGTTCAGGGTTTTTGTGTAAATCTCATTCGTGGTTTTGTGATAAAAGCTATTCAGCCGAATAGGAAAGGACACGGACCGTCACAGATCGAAACGGATTATCGCAGATTCACAAAACACTATCTCACGAAGACTCATTTTCAAATTTTCAAATTATCAAATGCTTGCCCCCACGGGGCTTCCACAGGGGCGAGCATTGGCTCTTCACTTCTTCCACTCCGGCCACCTGCCAGGTGTATAGGGTGCATTGTTCATTTCCAATTCTTTCTCTAATGCTTTTATGTTCTCATCAAGTGTGCGCATTTGTGCCAGCACCTTGGTGAATTGCGATGCAGCCACTTCATAGCTTTCGGTTTGTGCACCCGCCACTTTGCTGGTGCTGCCGCCAATCACATACTCTGCGCCATACACACGGTCGCTAATGCTTGGTGCAGTTTCAAACTCGCGCCTTGCGCGCGTACCATCGCCATATAGCTGCATGGCAATGTCCTGGTATTGCCTGCGCAGTTCGTGCGACTTTTTCAAAATGTCTTTTGTTGGTGCGGGCATGTCTAAAACAGCCAGATCAATGTTGTCTAAGCGTGTGCTCATGTTGCCTGTAATATCACTTGCAGCGCTCAACGCTTTTTTCAAATCGGCTACTTTGTTTGCAAAAGCTTCGTTGCCTTCCATGTCCCTTGGTAGCGTTGCGTTATCGAGCAATTTCACGGTGAAGTCTACAGGTCCTGCAAGTTCTGTCAGTGCACCATCCTCGTACTTCGCAAGCGATATGGAGTATTTGCCTGGAGATGCCATGTGGCCCACATCGGCACTGCCAAACAACTCATCGGGGCCGGGCACATAGCGGTTGCCCACTGGCGAAGTAGCAGCATAGCGGTAGTCCCATACCATGCGTTGCAAGCCGGCAGACGCACCTTGCTTAATGTGGCGTATCACATTGCCGCTTTCATCTTTTATGGTGAAAAGCAGATACGGATCCATTTGATTGTCTTCCAATCTGAGGCTGTCCATGGTTGGGTAATAAACTTTTTCATTCTTCTCCGCCTTTGCTTTCTCAGCGTCTTGTCGCTTTTGTTTGATGGTTTTCAATTCATCTTTTATGTAGAAGTAAATCTCTGCACCTACTTCAGGATTGTGCGTATTGTAATAATCACTACCCTGGTGGCCCTTGTCTCGCAGGCCAAGTGGAAGGCTCTCCACATACATCCAACTGTCTTTTATGGGGTAAATCACTGCGGCCTTTTCTAAGTCTTCTTTCTTCGCATTGCGCAAAAGGGTGTAATCATCCATTACATAAAAACCTCTGCCGAAAGTGCCAAGCACCAGTGCACTTTCTCTGCGCTGTATTTCAATATCGCGCACTGCTATTGTTGGCAATCCGCTTTTGAGTTGCATCCATTTTGCGCCAGCGTTGTTGGAGAAAAAGCAACCGAACTCTGTACCCACAAACAGCAGATTGGCATCTACGTGGTCTTCAGCAATGCTATATACAGAGCCGCGTTCAGGAAGGTCGCCCTGAATAGCGCGCCATGTTTTACCGGCATCAGTTGTTTTCAATACATAAGGTTTGAAGTCGCCATATCTGTGATGATTGAAGCAGGCGTAAGCAGTGCTTTTGTCATGCACCGATGCTATGATTTGATGCACATAACTCATTTGCGGCACACCGGGCAAGTTGTCAAACTTTGTCCAGCTTCTTCCGCCATCAGTGGTGAGGTGGATGAGGCCGTCATCAGTACCTGCCCATATCATGTTCTCATCCAATTTCGATTCAGCAATGGTGGTTGTTTGCCCGAAGATGTCTGTACTTCCATTTTTTGCAATCGCATCCACGCTCCACACTTTGCCCATTATTTCCATTTTATTTCTGTCCACCTGCCTGCTCAGGTCAGGACTTATGGCTGTCCATGTATTGCCTCTGTCATCAGTGCGGTAAATTTTGTTCGCACCGAAATAGACCCGTGTATTGCTGTGCTGCGAAATGAACAGAGGTGAATCCCAGTTCCATCGCAAAGCAGGTTCACCCTCTTTCTCTATAGGTTTTATCGGCAGAAATTCTCCACTCTTTCTGTCGAAACGAATAAGCCCGCCATACTGACTCTGCGCATAGATGATGTTTGGATCAGTTGGATCCACTTGAGTTTCGAAACCATCGCCAATGCTGGTCACATACCAATCAGCATTCACTATACCTGTGGCACTGGTGGTGCGGCTTGGCCCACCAAGGCTGAAGTTGTCTTGCGTGCCGCCATGTATGTGGTAAAATGGAAGTGCATTGTCGGTTGAAACTTTGTAAAACTGTGTGACGGGCAGGTTGCTCATCCAATGCCAGGATTTGGCGAAGTCCCATGTTTCATACACACCACCATCGCAGCCTACAAGCAGATGGTTGCCGTTTTTGGGATCCACCCAGATAGCGTGGTTGTCTATGTGCTTGTTTATCTCGCCCAGGTTGTACGTGCTCTTACCGCCATCATCGCTTACCTTGTAATAGGTATCGGTGATGTAGATGCGATCCACATTGTGCGGATCACAAGCTATCTCGTTGTAGTAGTTGCCGCTGGTAAATGTGCCACCGCGTTTTTCCCAGGTCACACCTTTATTAGTGCTGCGGTAAACTCCGCCTTTGCCATCCTTCGCCTCTATCACTGTGTATAGCACATCAGGATTTACAGGGCTGATGGCAAGACCCATACGGCCCACATCGCCAGCGGGCAGGCCACCTTCGCACTTAGTCCAGGTAGCACCTGCATCGGTACTCTTATATATGGCACTCTCAGGGCCGCCACCTATGTAGGCAAACACTTTGCGCATGCGCTGGTGAAAGGCCGCATACAACACATCGGGATTGCGCGGGTCCATCACAATGTCATTGCAGCCCGTGTAAGTGCTCACTGATTTTACACATGTCCAGGTAGTTCCACCATCTGTGCTTTTATATACACCACGCTCGCCACCTTCTTTCCACACCGGGCCATAGGCCGCTACGTATATCGTGTTGCTGTTGGCTGGATGCACAATGATTTCAGCAATGTGCTCTGAGTTTTTCAGGCCCATGTTTTTCCAACTGGCGCCACCGTCCATGCTTTTGTAAACACCATCGCCATAGGCCACGCTGCGCTGGTTGTTGTTTTCACCAGTTCCTACCCAAACGGTTGTGTGCGCATTTGGGTCGATGGTGACACAACCAATGCTATAGCTGCCCTGCCCATCAAATATGGGCTTCACTGTAACACCGTGGTTGGTGGTCTTCCAAACACCACCACTGGCAGTTGCTATATAGTATTCGCTGTGGTTGTCAGGATTCACTGCAAAGTCGGCAATGCGGCCACTTGTAACAGCAGGCCCCACACTGCGAAAGCTGAGAGCAGAAAAGAAATCAGCAGTCAGTTCTTTGGCTTTTGGTGTTTCAGCCGCAGCAGGTTTTTTCTTTTGAGAAAATGAATAAGTGCCTATGCATAGCAGAGCACAGATGATGGCAATTGATTTTGAGCGCATGGTGATGTTTTGATTTTGGAGGTGCGAGGTTATGCAGAAAATGACCGCGCATAATTCCGTTCATGGAAAAGCACCACTAATACCTGATAGTAATCAGTTCAACATAAACACCAGACTGCCATTCAGCCCGGTGAGGAGCGCATTCAGCTTCAGCGCAGGTTCGCCCTCTTGCTGTGTGTCATAGTTTTCGAACAGGGCATCGCCTGCGTAAGTCTTTTGTATGTCCTGCTCCGCATGTATGTGCAAGTGCCAGTGCTTGTGCATTTCGAATAGCCAGCTAAAAACAATAGTTGAATTGAGTGCGTTGATGTCGCCACTTTGTTGCAGCGCATAGTCATATTCCACTTGCCCGCCATTGCTTTTGTTGATGTACACCACACTCCAATGGTGGCGCGTAACCATACGCGGTGCCATACCCAGAGCGAGTTTGCTTTTTTTGCCTACCGGCAAAGTGCATTGCAGGCGCAACTCCACGGCACGCAAGGCATTGTCCATATAGTAGCCTTCTTCTATCCTGTGCCTTACATCGTACCAGCGGTGCGACAACACCGCCTGAAAACCAAGTGCGTTGTCACCGTTGTCAAGCTGAACAATAAATCCGATGGACGAAGCATCGCTGGGGCGAAGCATATTGGCATTGCTGCTGTGTGTATTCCAGGCTGCGCCATATGTGTAGGATGTACCGAAGTGCCAATGCTTTTGTGCATCTGCACGCCCTGCAAGTGTGAGCAGAAGACAAGAGAGGAAGGATAGCCGCATGGGATAAGGAAGATGGTCAGGTAACGGGATATGTCCGAATGTATTGCTCAGTGCACAATATAGAAAGGCGATGAGGTGCCACTTTCTAAAACATCCGCAACCTTTGACAGGACTGCGAAATTGAATTAAAGTGACTGAAACTCAACTTATTTCACCATCGCTGCGACAAACGGGGTACATTTGGCGCTCAATAATTACAATTTAATTCAACAAACACAATGATTGGTACAATCAAAAAAATGACCGAGAAAGGATTCGGCTTTATCAAAACCGATGGGTCAGACAAAGACCTTTTTTTTCACGGCAATGCCTTGGTAGGTGTTAACTACAATGAACTCAACGAAGGCGACAGCGTTTCTTTCGATGTGGAGAATTCTCCGAAAGGAAAGAATGCGGTGAACGTTAAGCGCGCTTAATATTTCCCCACGAACAAGTTTGAAAACCCTCTGCCTTTGGCAGGGGGTTTTTGTTGTTCCAAACTTTCATCACGCCATCACCTTCTTCCCAATCACAGCCTTGGCAGCGTTGTACACATTCACTGCATCTAATCCGTATTTCTTCATCAACTGGTCGGGAGTTCCGCTTTCGCCAAATGAGTCATTCACACCTACAAACTCAACAGGTGTTGGGTGATGCTTGGCAAGGGCTTGTGCCACAAGACTTCCGAGGCCGCCATTTATCTGATGCTCTTCTGCGGTAACCACTGCGCCTGTTTTTCTTGCGCTGCGCACTATCGCATCCACATCCAATGGCTTTATTGTATGTATGTTGATGAGGTCAACGGTGATGCCTTCTGCTTCTAATTGTCTGGCAGCATCTACCGCCTTCCATACCAAATGGCCTGTAGCTATGATGGTCACATCTTTTCCTTCGTGTATGTGCCATGCCTTGCCTATTTCAAACTTCTGGTCAGGGGCAGTGAAGGTGGCCACTTTAGGTCTTCCAAAACGCAGATAAACGGGGCCATGATGGTCAGCAATTGCTATGGTGGCAGCTTTGGTTTGGTTGAAGTCGCAGGGGTTTATCACCGTCATGTGCGGCATCATGCTCATCATGCCCAAATCTTCCAGTATCTGGTGCGTGGCACCGTCTTCTCCCAATGTAAGGCCTGCGTGTGATGCACAGATTTTTACATTCTTGCCACTGTAAGCAATACTCTGACGTATCTGATCGTACACACGGCCTGTGCTGAAGTTGGCAAATGTTCCTGTAAAAGGAATGTAACCGCCAATGGTGAGGCCGGCAGCCACACCCATCATGTTGGCTTCTGATATGCCTACCTGAAAGAAACGCTCAGGGAATTCTTTCTGAAATGCATCCATCTTGAGCGAGCCAATAAGGTCGGCACATAGGCCCACCACTTTCGGATTCTTACGACCCAGTTCCAGCAGGCCTTCACCGAAGCCGCTGCGGGTGTCGTTACTGCCTTTTATTTCGAAGTCTAACATGTTCTTTATAGTTGTCAGTGGCCTGTAGTCAGCGGCCAGAAGTTAATTAGTTGTTGCGTTTTGTTTATTGGATATGGAGCGGATGAGTCCGTTGAGCATTCGTCCTATTTCAGTCATCAGTTGATCACAGCTGGTATGTTCTGTTTCGCTGTGGTATTTTCTGCCAAATGCAATGAGCATTTGTGTTTCAAGTTCGGCAAGTGATCCGCGAGCAATGTTGAGGAATTGGACAAATTCTTTTGCATGCTGTCTTTGTTGCCCCTCAGCAATGTTAGAAGGCACTGAAATAGCACTTCTCCTCATCTGACTCGTGATAGTGTAAACTTCCTTACCAGGATATTTATCTGTTATATCATACACGGCATTTGTCAGTTCCATGGCTTTATGCCACACCAGCAAATCCTTAAAACTCTTTACTGCATTTTCCATTTGTAATTCACATAGTAAGCATCTGACCACTGTCCCCTGACAACTGATCACTAATAATCACCTAAAGTCTCTTCCAACTGCCCCAGCGCATTGGCAAGCTCTGCATCATTGGGTGCTACACCGTGCCATTTGTGTGTGCCTTCCATAAAATCCACGCCTTTGCCCATGCTGGTGGTCATCAATATCATGATGGGTTTGCCTTTGCCGGTGGCGGCTTTGGCGGTATCTAATGTGGTAAGTACTTCTTCCATCACATTGCCATTCATCTCCATCACCTGCCAGCCGAAGGCTTCCCACTTGGCGCGGAGGCTGCCGAGGCTCATCACTTTTTCAGTAGGCCCATCTATCTGCTGGCCGTTTACATCAATGGTGCTTATGATATTGTCCACTTTGTGGTGTGGTGCATACAGGGCCGCTTCCCATATCTGCCCTTCCTGCATTTCACCATCACCATGCAGGGTGTAAACGATGCTGTTGTCTTTGTTCAGCTTTTTCGCCTGCGCAGCGCCAAGTGCTACAGAAAGTCCCTGACCGAGTGAGCCGCTGGCAATGCGAATACCCGGCAAACCCTCATGCGTAGTAGGATGGCCTTGTAAGCGCGAATCCAGTTTGCGGAAGGTTTTCATTTCTTCCACAGGAAAGAACCCTTTGCGTGAAAGCACACTGTACCACACCGGTGATATGTGCCCGTTGCTGAGAAAAAAGAGGTCCTCACCCACTCCATCCATGCTCCATTTGGAGGGGTTGATATTCATTTTGGCGAAATAGAGCGCCACGAAAAACTCGGTACAGCCTAAGGAACCGCCCGGGTGGCCGCTGTTTACGGCATGCACCATACGCACGATGTCCCTGCGCACTTGCGAGCAGGTTTTCTTTAATTCTTCTACACTCATTACTTGTTGATTGATTGACTTGTTGATTTGGAGACTGGCTGGGCGAAATTATCCAGCCTGCCTATTGATATCCGTCTGTGTTTGCTGAATGTGGAAAAAGAGGAACAATGGCTGAAATACCTGCCATTATTGCCCTTCTGACGCTGCCAACCACCCCTATAACATTTTCAACCACTCCTATAACATTTTCAACCACCCAGTTGAGGCTATCAAGCACTCCTGCAATATTTTCAACCACCCAGTTGACATTCTAAAGCACCCAGTTGAAGCTATCAACCTCTCCTACGACATTTTCAAGCACCCAGTTGAGCCTATCGACCTCTCCTACGACATTTTCAACCTCTCCAATGACATTTTCAAGTCTGGATGGCCTCATTTTAGTGCTTGTTAGAATCAACTAAGAGATTGACAGCTTCAACGGAAGGGTTGACAAAACCAAGAGAATAGAGGTAAAAGGAAAAGACAGAATTGAACCTTTTCATTGCATTAAAAGGGATTTTCTTTCATTTGCGGCCATGAAATCATTCACCATAGAAGTAGTGGCCAGCAGCGTGCAGAGCTGCATCAATGCGCAGGCCGGTGGTGCCCGCAGGATAGAATTGTGCAGCGCGCTGGCTACTGCGGGTGTTACGCCCAGTTCCGGCCTTATTCAGATAGTAAAAAACTATGTGACCATACCTGTGTATGTAATGATACGCCCGCGCGAGGGCGACTTCTGCTACAGCAGGAATGAGATAGAAGTAATGAAGCAGGACATAGAAAACTGCAAAGTGATGGGCGCTGACGGAATCGTATTCGGCATCTTACACGAAGACGGAACCGTGAATGAAACCGCCACACGCAAACTGGTGGAATTATGCAATCCCCTGCCCGTCACCTTTCACCGGGCTATTGATATTACTCCCAACATCATTGATGCATTGGAGGCGATTATTGATAGTGGTTGTGAGCGCATTCTTACTTCAGGCGGCAAGGCAACAGGACCCGAAGGCATTACAAACATCATTGCGCTGAATGAAAAAGCCGCTGGCCGCATTTCCATCATGCCAGGTGGCGGCATCAGGCCCGATACGTTTGAGGTAATGCTGCATGAGGGCATGACGGACTACCACCTCAGCGGGCGCATTCCCAAAAAAGGAAGTTTGCCTACTACACTCTTCGACATGGATTGGGCAGAGACGGATGAGGAGTCAATAAGGAGCGTGGTGAAAATGGCAAAGGAGTTTTTCAAAGTGACCATATGAACCAATCGGTATTTGAATTTTGAAAACTTGTTTTCTTGCCACCATCTAAAAAAGTCAATCACCATGAAATCAACAATCACTTTGCTGTGCAGCATGTGTTGTGCATTGTCAGTATTTGCACAGACACCATGCCTTGAGGTGGTGGGCTACTATCCGGGCTGGCAGTGGTACGACAGAAATAATTTGGTAAGTCCTTCCACCATTGATTATTCGCAGTACACCATCATTCAATACGCATTCATGAATGTGCTGGCCGATGGTCATTTGCAAATAACAGATCCGTGGGGCGATAAGAATTTGCTGCTGGGCAGCATCAATTGGGCTACTGCACCTTTCGGCTACGACACAGCATATGATTTGGGCAATTCGGATTATCATATAGCCAACACCAATCTGGCGCACTACTGTCATCAAAACGATGTGCAGTTGCTCATGTCAGTAGGCGGCTGGACGCAGAGTTTCAACTTTTCCTCCATAGCAGCCGATGCCACACTGCGCAGCACATTTGCCAGCGATTGTGCATACATCTGCGCTCTGTATGAGTTGGATGGAATAGACATAGACTGGGAATATCCGGCCAATGCGCAGGATGCAGCCAACTTCACCTTGCTGCTTGAAGATGTAAGAGAGGCGCTGGACGCAATGGAAATAACCATGAGCCAGGAGCTGATGCTGACTGCTGCGGTGAGTGCCTCATCCACCAGTATGGAATTTATTGAGTGGGACAATGTGGTTCCCCTGCTCGACATCATCAATCTGATGAGTTATGATTTTTATGGAACATGGGATGCAGTGCTTAATCACAACGCACCACTGTACACACCTGCACAGGGCGATGCAACATTCTCCTGTGACTATGCTCTGCAAAATCTGATGACAGTGCACGCAGTGCCTGCCGGCAAAATCACCATGGGCATTCCGTTTTATGGCCGCACCCAACTGAGCAACACTACTCCTGCCTTATTCGGCACAGGCAACGGACAGGCGGACAATTCGCACTTTGGTGTGGATGAAGGCACACCACTTTATTACAACATACTACTTCAGCAAGATGACTTCACCACCTATTGGGACAATGTGGCCAAAGTGCCTTACGCATTGAGTTCCACCAACAACAGTTTTTTGTCTTACGATGATTCGGCCAGTGTAGCCCTGAAGGCGCAGTACATTGTAGAGCATCAGTTGCGTGGCTGCATCATTTGGGAAATAACAGGCGACTACGTGGAGACAAGCCCCGGCAGTGGTGTTATCGCTGACACGCCACTTGCCCGCTCCATCAATGATGTGTTTTGTGCTACTCCTGAACGTGTGACAGAAGCAGAAGAAAGCTTTGTGCTTTATCCCAATCCCGCTGAGCAATATATCCGCCTTCGGTTCACAAGCAATGTGCGGCATGACGAGGTGGTGCTTTGCAACTACCTTGGTCAAACTGTGCGCGTTATTCCCATATCAAATGGAAGTGATGTGGTAATACCCTTGGAGGATTTGAGCGAGGGATGTTATCACCTCCGCATTGGCAATCATGTACACTTGTTCATGAAACAGAACTAAATCACTTGAGCAGCAACTGAAGCCTCTTCAACTCTTGCTGGAAATAGGCATCGCGGGTGGCATCGCGTATATGTTTTTTCTCGCTGCGTGTAAGATGCCAGTTGAGCGAGATGTGGTCTTCCCTCTCCTGATGCAACTGAAATGAAATGAGGTCAACCTTGTTGTTAAACCAACCCTGCGCATAGCGAAGCATCTGCTCGCTGTTGTAGTCATGAGTCTTGGTGATGTTGCCATAGATGCCACCAATGGGTGCGCTGAAATTGCCAAATAGCGATTGCTCATGGTCGCTGAAATCTACATTCTTTGGCAAGTCGCGTATCTGCACTATTACCACACCGCTGGTATTTTCATTTATCCAATCTTTAAATGTATAGATGAATTGCAGCGATGTCTTCATACCGAAGTTGTCGCGCACACCTGCATCAAGCACTTCCACTGGTGGTTCGCTTGGCAGTATGGTCATAGGGAACACATAAGGGAATGTAGCATTCATGCGCAGCGCAGTCACAAATTGCAAATTGTCGGCACCCTGCCTGGCGAACATTCTGCTGAACTCCACATCTTCAGGTAGTGGATCGGCTTCACCATTCACATGAAATGCTTGGGTGAGGTAGCTCACCGGCTGCGCTGAGATTATCAATCTTCTTCCGTCATTCACTATGGTAGGCGAAAGAATCATCATAGGAGTTTGTCCTGCGAATTCAACTACTTTATAGTCACGCAACCTGCGATCGAAAATGTTGGCTGTATTTCTCCTCAGTTGTTCTTCGAAAGCCGTAGCTCTGTCTTTGGTATAAGCCTGGTCGCCATCGTGCACTTTTTGATAGCGAATGAACCAGTCGTTAGTTGCTGTGCTCAGTATGATAGTGTTGAGCAAGTCCATCGCCATGTTTTCAGCATATACCGTGTCGTAAGGGTTCACAATTTCTCCCCATTGCTGGCGCATATAAAGTTCGCGCATGTAGGCTGCACCCAGCATTCCGCCTGATGCCCCGGTTACCAGCACACATTGATTCATGAGTTTGCCGCCACACATGCTGTCAGCATATGCCATGGCGCGCATGGTCCAGAAAGCACTGCGCGAGCCTCCGCCACTGGTGTTTATGATTACTAATTTGGGTTTCTCGGTGCTGTCATTCATTGCTGTCATTTGAGACAGTCTGTTGTTGAGCAGTTGCAAACCGCTCTGCACATCCACGGCTACAGTCTGCTCACTGGGTTTCAGGTTGCGCAAATCATACTGTGCAGGTGGCACATCATAGTTGAGGCCAATGGCTCGGCTTTCTATGCGAATCAGCTTGAGGTCTTTGTAGAAATAGTTAAGCCCGATGAGCAGCAGCACAAACACAGTGAGTGTCCAGCCACGAAGCCATGAGTGCACAGCGCTCACTATCATAAGCAGCATGGTGAAGAAAAGCATGCAGCTGGCCGCAGCGGGTATCACAAATATTTCGAAAGACCGCAACGAGCCAATAAGCAGAAATGAAATGACCAATACCAACTCGAATCGCGAAGCGTTGATGTGGTTTTGAGAAAAAACTTTTTCTAACACCTCTTTGCTGTAGTGATGGCTTTCACGCGCCAGGCTAATCTTGTTGAACGAAGACATATAAGTTTCCACATGCCACGATGAAGCAGCCCTCCGCCTCAGCCAGCTGAAGCGTTGATGTATGGGCGAGTCAATGATGTTGTCTTCCTTTTTCTGCTTGCGTCTCTGCCGCTTCCCATACACATGAGCCTCTTTGTTGGTATATAAAAAGTAGAGGTAAGACAGGGCCTGAAAGCACACAATACCAAACAGGAAACTGAACAAATTGAAAACAATTCGCATGGCAGGTATCAATTCCTTCTGATGCTGAAAGCGGGCGCTGCATATCAGGTAAGTGAGAATGAAAAGCGAAGGCAGTATGAAATTGTTGAGCGAGAATTTTTGAAAAGGCCTGCTCATGGTGGCAATAAATGGAAACCTGAAACCATGCATGATGTAGGTAAACAAATTGAACCCGGTGATGAATCCACCTACCGCAAATCCAAGGATGTAATAAGAAATGAAACCTGTGCCACCGCGGTATTCAGGCACCAGAAATTGCTGTGGCACACCAATATTCATGGCCATAACACCGGTGACGATGCTGAACAGAAATGCCCATATCAATAGCAGAAAATGATTTTTCTTTAGGTGCATGAGCAACAACCGGAAAGGAAAAAAATAACGCACCCGCGTCCATTTTTCCTGATTAGTTGTCTTGTGAGGGCTCATTCGTATTCGGGTGAAAGATGATGATAAAAAAACTTGCTACTTCTGTTTACGAAGCCACAACGAAAAAGGTGACAATACATTTTGCAACCTGCATAGCCTACCGCTCAAAGTACATTCGCCCTCCTTTTTTTTCGGGGCTGCAAAGACCACCAAATGTCTGTCGAGGTAAAGAATAAAAAAGCCGAATGGCGCTATCACCTGCTTGATGAATTTACAGCGGGCATAGTCCTCAGCGGCTCAGAAATAAAGAGCATTCGCGCAGCTAAGGCCAATATTCAGGACGCATATTGCAAGATGATGGGTGGTGAACTCTTCATCATCAATATGTATATAGGTACCTATGGCAATGCAGGTTATAGCCAGCACAAAGAGCGCAACTCGCGCAAGTTGTTGCTCAACAAAATTGAACTCAAAAAGATAGACCGCAAGCTGCGCGATGCCGGAGTTACTGTGGTGCCCACGCTACTTTTCATCAGCGAGTCGGGCTATGCGAAGCTGAAAATTGCCTTGGCCAAAGGAAAAAATGTAGGCGACAAACGCCTTGATGTAAAGGAGAAAGATTTGAAACGCGAGAGTGAAAGGGGGTACAAATGAAACTCTACATCATTGCCGGAGAGGCATCGGGCGACTTGCATGGCAGCAATCTCATAAAAGCACTTCAAGCGGAGAGAAGCGATATAAAGATGCGCTGCTGGGGGGGCGATTTGATGCAGAAGGCTGGTGGTGAATTGGTAAAGCATTACCGCGAACTTGCCTTCATGGGTTTCATAGAAGTGGTGATGAACCTGCGCACCATTGCACGCAATCTTCGCTTCTGCAAAGAGGACATACTGAACTACAAGCCCGATGCATTGGTGCTTATTGACTATCCGGGATTCAACCTGCGCATAGCAGAATGGGCCAAGGCAGAGGGAATCAAAGTATTCTATTACATCTCGCCACAGGTGTGGGCATGGAAAGAGAACCGTGTACACAAAATAAAAAGCAGTGTGGACAGGATGTTTGTGGTATTACCCTTTGAAAAAGATTTCTATCAAAAACATGACTACGATGTCTCTTTTGTAGGACATCCGCTGCTTGATGTAATAGCTGATCGCAGGAATAATACTGCGCAGTTCATTGCTGAAAACGAATTGGATCAAAAACCAATCATTGCATTGCTCCCTGGCAGCCGCAAGCAGGAGATAAGCACCATGCTACCGCTGATGTTATCTGTAAAAAATGATTTCCCCAATCATCAGTTTGTAGTGGCTGGAGCACCTGGACAAGCCGCGGAGTATTATAGCACAATGCTGCCTGCTGATGTAAAAATCATCTTCGGCAAGACTTATGAATTGCTACAAAATGCCGAAGCAGGTCTTGTGACAAGTGGCACTGCCACACTGGAAGCCGGTCTTTTCAAACTGCCGCAAGTGGTTTGCTACAAAGGCTCATCTATTTCTTACCAGATAGCCAGACAGTTAGTGAAAATCAAATTCATCTCGCTGGTGAATCTCATATTAGACAGAGAAGCTGTGACCGAATTGATACAACAAAAACTGAACACAGCGAACATAAAACACGAGTTGAATGCATTGCTTTTCGATCACAGTCGTTTTCAAAAAATGATTTCAGATTATGATGAGTTGCACAGCAAACTGGGTGGCCCGGGTGCATCATCACGAGTTGCAAGTGAGATGTTGAAAATTTTGAATTGAGTCATTTATGCCCATGTTTTGCGCGGGTACTTTGCGCTTAAGTCATGAGGCTTTTTCTCTTCACCATATGTACTGCATTCATCAGCGCAACCTGTGCAGCAGAACCTGTGCTGGTAGGTATGTTCTATGGTGCCAACCATGTTCGTGCTACTGTAAGCATCACCTCTGGCACTTACACCGCCATAGCGGACGGGGTAGCCATTTTTTCTATTGCAAATGGTGAGAGTGCAGACATCACGGAAAGTTCGGGTGAGGTCAACATCTTCTTTCAATCAAAAAATTATACGGGGTTTTCTAAAATAAAATTAGAGCACGATGGCAGTGGTCAGTTCAAAGCCTTGCCAGCCGGACAAAAACCCAGCGGACGGGTGTATGAAGAAAACCTGATTGCTTTTCCATATCAGGGTAGGCTACAATTGGTGAATGAAGTAGAGGTAGAAAATTATGTGAGCGGTGTGATAGAAGCTGAAAGCGGAAGCGGGCAAGAGTTGGAGTATTACAAAGTACAGGCAGTAATCAGTAGAACCTATGCCCTGAACAATCTTGTACGCCACAATGCTGAAGGCTTTCAACTCTGCGATGCAACACACTGTCAGGTATTTCATGGCAAGCCGCGCATCGAGCAAAACGCAAAACTTGCGGCTGATGAAACCAGAGACATAGTAATAGTGGACCATCAAATAAATCTGGTGACTGCCACATTCCACAGCAATTGTGGCGGACAAACCATCAACGCTGAGCACTACTGGAGCAAGCCAGCTACTTATCTGGTAGGTCGCACGGATACATTCTGCATCAACATGCCACACAGTTCGTGGACCAAATCTTTTCCGTTGTCGCGCTGGAACGACTACTTGGATGCCAGGCGCCATCCACTGAGTGATGAGGTGACAGCATTGGACACTGCCTCACAAAATGCGTTGACATGCTATACCGATGGTGAGTTAAGTATTCCAATGAAAACTATCAGAGAAGATTTCAAATTGCGATCAGCCAATTTCAAAACCACAATTTACGGTGATAGCATCACCTTTTCGGGTCGCGGCTTTGGTCATGGTGTTGGCCTATGTCAGGAGGGAGCCATGCGCATGGCCACCCTTGGCAGAAGGTATCAGGACGTGATCCATTTCTACTATCAGGATGTACACTTGATACCAAGGTATATGATGTGGTTCTACAGAGAATAGCATGCAGTGGACAGTGGTCAGCTTGCATGTGTATTGGCCACTGCTAATCTTAGGAATTCCATGATATTGAAACGATTCGGCAACTTTTTGAAAGAGAACAAAGGCTTCAAATGGGCATTGATAACTCTTGCTGTGCTTTGTGTTTTCAAACTTTCACCATGGCTGGCGGAACATTTGTATCGCGAATTTCTGTTTCAGATATTTCGGGTGGTGTGGGACCACACACTTGGCCTGTTGCCTTTTCCCCTTGTCTATTTGCTCCTTGTTGCGTTGCCATTCATTCTTTATTTCTATACCAAACGATATGAACGAACATGGTCTTCACTCCTACTCTGGCCGCTCAACGTTGTTGGTTGGATGGTCACTTTCTTCTTCTGGATGTGGGGCTATAACTATTGCGCGCCACACCTGCTGAATGAAAATGCAATGAAGAAGATGACTGTGGCTGACTTGCATCAATTCGGATTGGAAGTAGCGGCTGATGTGAATTGGTGGGGCGATAAAATTGACCGCAACAAACTGATGCAATCGTTGAATGAAAATTTTGTGGATGATGAATTCAGTTTGACTGTTGGGCTATACCTCAGTGGCAAGGACAGAACTTGCTGGCCTTATGCAGATTTTCGTCTATTGCACGATGGCGGCCTAATGCGCAAGTTTGGTGTCGGGGGCATCTACCTTCCATTTGTTGGGCAGGGTCATTCCTCTGATACGCATCACTACCTCTACAAGCCATTTGTAGCAGCTCATGAGCTGAGTCATGCCTACGGAATAACTGATGAAGGCGAGGCAGACTATGTGGCTTACAAGGCACTCACCTATCCATCTGCTATGGTTGGGTATGAAAATGAAATGAAGTATTGTGCAGAGTTGGAACTGTTGCGTTCCATTCGTTCGCAGCTTTATCTCATCAATGATTCGCTGCGTGTGGTCATTGATTCCACACTGCTACCACAGGTGTTGCAAGACATAAAAGAAATGCGTGAGAATGCCTTGCTTTATACTGAATACATCCATGGCTTGCAAGAAGCAATGAATGATGCTTACTTAAAGACAATGGGCATACAAAGTGGTGTGATGAGTTATGACCGATTTGTGGAGATGGTGTGGAATGACAGAAACCGTTAACCATTTTGCAATAAAAAAACGTCCTGCTCTTGCAGGACGTTCATCGCTTTTGTAAGAGCAATTTCTTTTACTTCAACTCATACTGTACCGAAACGCGCGCGGTGATGCTAACCATCATGTCCATGTTCTGCATATACATGCCGTCATAATCATAATTGTATTCAGGAGCTGCGTAGTAGTCTTTTATTTCTTCAATCAGCAGCACTCGGCCTAACACAGCGCCAAAACCTTTTGCCATCTTCTCGGCTTTGGTTTTTGCATCGGTCATGGCCAGCTCCAGCATCTGTGCTGTGATGGTTCTTCTTTTTTCATCGCTTATTTCTGCTTTGTTATACTCCAGCGACACGCTGTAGGATTCGTTGTTCTCCTTACCGGCTTTGGCTTGCGCAGCTTCGAATTCAGCACGCGAATTGAACCTTAGTTGAAAAGGTCCGGCAGCCGTACCTGCCATAAGCGAGGCTGCAGTTGGAGATACCATTGCATTCTTTACACCCATTTTTTCTACTATCTCCTGTTGTTTTTTCTTAAACGCCTTGTCGTCATAAGGCGTTGTATAGTCATAGCTGTAGGTGTTGTCATAAATATTGAGGTAAGCATAAATCATGTCAGCCTCTACCTTGGTGGTGGCCTCGCCCTGCACGCTCACGCGTGGCATTTCGTAGATGTTGGTGGTTTGTGCCTGAGCACTTATGGCTGCCATCGCTATAGAAGCTGCCATCAAAAAATTGTTGAGTTTCATGTGTTTTGGTTTTTGGTAATGTATGTTTTTTGAACAGTGCAAATGTGCATATAAGTATAGCGCACCAATTCAGGTAAATACCTTATCAACTTTTAAGCGCACTCAGCGCCCTTTCATAATCTGGCTCGCTGCTGATGTCGGCCACTTGTTCGGTGTAGCGCACAGTTCCACGTTCATCTATCACCATTATGGCACGGCTCATAAGGCCTACCAGCGTAGAGCCTGCGGTGATGTCCACTTGGTAAGCATCAGAAAAGGAAGTGTCTTTGTATTGCGCAGCACAGCGCACATTTTCTATTCCTTCCACTGCGCAAAATCTGCGGTGAGCATAAGGCAAATCTTTCGATACACAAAGCACCACTGTATTTTTTAGCGAAGCGGCAAGTTCATTGAACCTACGCACGCTCTGCGCACAGGTGCTGGTATCTATGCTTGGAAAAATGTTGAGCACCACATTTTTTCCCTTCAAATCTTCCAGCCTGATGTCTTTCAAATCGGTGCCGGTAAGCCTGAAGGTGGGAGCAAGTGCACCCCGGTGGGGCAGCTCCCCTGCGGTGGTGGCCGCGTTGCCACGGTGTGTGATGGTAGCCATGGTTGTTTTGTAATGTGATAGAACTTCTTTTAGCGTTGCCAAAGAAATCAACGGCACCCTGCTTCACTTCCATCTTTCCATTTTATTTACGGAAAATATTTCAGATGAAAACACTCCTATATATAGCAGCCCTATGGTGCAGCCACACGCTGGTGGGCCAAACCTCCATCACCTTTGCTGGCGAAACAGGTGCCATGCTGGTGCAGCCTTTTACTACTGACAAAACACCGCTGAGCATTGGTGGCCAGTTCAAACTTGACTGGCGCAGCCGAGGCACAGCCTACCGCTTTGCAGAGTTTGGTATTGATAAGTTCCGCTTTGTTTGGCAGGACACGAAGAAGGATTTTTCATTCACCTATCTGCGGCTTACCACCGGCTGGCGTATGTATCCCGGTGGCACTTATGGTATGTATGCCGAGATGGGGCTTGGCGCCTTTGGCCTTATTACCGATGGCTACAGCAGTGGCGATGATGCCTTGCACCTTGGGGCTGGTGTGTCACCGGGCTTCGGATATGCTGGCAAAAGCCTGTGCATAGGTATTCAACTACCTGTGCATCTTACTGCTTATGCAGGTATTGGGGTCAATCCCACCATTCATGCAGGTTTCCACATCGTGCCCAAGTCAGCGCGGTAATCTGTTTTTGAGTAGCTCACTCCCA
>JBJXFP010000184.1:0-33868 GCA_046155615.1 Flavobacteriales bacterium
CTGCCTGCTCCCCTTTCAACGGGTCATTCCACCGCCCCTCTTACCCTGTCATTCCACCGCGCGCTCTTACCCCGTCATTCCACCGCAGCGCAGCGGAGGTGGAATCTCCCGCTTCGGTAAACGCGCCCATGGTGGTGTGGCAGATTCCACACTGCGCTGAAGCTTCGTGTGGAATGACGGGTTGTTAGTGGGTGGGAAAGGGTACACCACATAAAGCAATGACAGCACTGCGATCACAAGGGCTTTGATTTTTCCGGTTTTGTTCCGGGTTTTCATGGGGGGTCGGGGTATCCAAGAGTATTCAATTGATGAAAAAGCTCTGTTTTATTGAGGTTGAGCGGCAGACAGTAATTGATCGCTTGTCTAGCCCTATTCTGAAGTTCATAGGTTGCTTCGCCTATATCTTCCTTGGCTGACCCGCCATGAACAATGTCGTTTCTTAAGCTGTAGAGTTCTCTTATCCTGCTATAATTTTTCTTGAATTCGACTGCTGATTTTGAAATAATGAGGGCAAGATGCCTAGACACGGTATGTGAAATTTGGCCTCCCCCTCCCGCAAATATGCTTTCAAGGGCAGTCATGAGGGTTATGTATTTTGTCTTAAAATCGTCAATCTCATATGAAAGGTTGAAATTACTAATTGCAAGTTCGGTTAATTTGTTAGTTGAAAAGGAGCCTTTAAAAGACTTTGCGAGTATTTCAGCTTCTGTCTCTGACAATGAATAAATTGGTCGATCGAACGCCCTGCCGACTCTACCAGTCGCCTTAGTGGTTATTTTTCTATCTTGAGTATTTATTTGAAAATATAAGGGACAGTAGATGTTTCCTTTTTTAAATAGCCTCAGTTGCTGCATAAATACGGACGCAAAATTTTGTAGTTCTGAAAGTTGTCGCATTAAGGGGAGGGGGCTCTCTTTGTTATTAATCGCACGTTGATCAAAATGATTTATTGCCTTTAGGAAGATTACTCCCCCATCTGACAATGCGCAATGCTCGAATAGTTGACTATTGGTCATTGCAAAGAAAAATTCCTTTGAAATCTGCTGATTCTGTATGAGAAATTTTGATCCTGATTTGAAATTTTGTGGTAGCGACAGTAAATCATAAAAATTCTTTTCAAGCTCCTCAAGTCCAACAAATACACACTCATATCCGAACTCTCTGATAAAGCTATTGGTAGCCAAAATGCCTTGTCCAACATTCCTAAAAAAAGCATAGGTCTCAACAGGATAATGCGTGACGATGTCCTTAGTCTCTGCTTGTTGTTCCATATTATATTTTAGTGTGCGTGGTAATTAGCAATGAACTTCTCAATCTTGTTTGTCATCGCAGTTGTTTGTTCAAGTGCCCCTGCCTTTTTATCTATACATAGCCCAAGGCTACCTGCTAGATTATAGTCCCTGCCAGTTGGTTGGTTTGCTCTTACGTATGCGATGCCAACGTCCTCATTCAATGGCTCCTGCCAAGGTATGTCATACATGTTTTCCAGTTGTTTTCTGGAGGTATTTCTGAAGAATGTGTTGGCCCCCTTGAACTGTCTCCCATCATCTAGCAAGATTACCATTAAATAGGATTGATGAAACCCTAAGGACTGGTATTGGTTTGCTTGTTTTACACCATACCTAATTTTTTCAATGCTGTTCACCTTAGAAAGAGATTCATCTTGCGAAACAGCCTTAACCCGTTTGCATTCAAAAGCAATTGCTTTGTCTGGCCTATTCGGGTCAACAAGAAGTAAATCAATATCCCCTGGTTTCTTGTTTTTAGTTGTGAACGGGACCGTTACACCAAAATAGTATTTGACATTTTTCCCCCCGTCAAAGAAGCTCTCAATAAATAATTGGCGGAAGGATTCTGTTTCAAAGAGCCATTTTACGGCTTGATCTTCTGTCATTACCGTTATGCTCTTATCGTTCTTATCGGATTCAACAAAAAAGTCAACACTCGTTTGACCTGCGATGGATTGAGTGTCATAAATTATTTGTTTAAATGCCAACAGCCTCCTCATAAGCACTTCTGTTATTCGTACTTCCAAATATATCCAATCAACTTTCCCCCAACAAAAAAGCCCGCTTTGCAGCCGGCCTTTTTGGATTAATACCAGAGTGCTGGTGTCGTGCAGAAGTTTCAGGCTTTTGCCCATAAAGTGAGATTACAGATTCCCAACCATCTTACCCGGCACCACCCACTCGTCATATTGCTCGGCAGTAACGTAGCCAAGTCGCACTGCCTCTTCTTTCAATGTTGTTCCGTTCTTATGTGCCGTCTTTGCAATTTCTGCTGCTTTGTAGTATCCAATCTTTGTGTTGAGGGCTGTTACCAGCATCAGTGATTTGTCCACCAACTCTTGAATGCGATCGTGATTGGGTTCTATGCCGCTGGCGCAATGCTCATCAAAACTTACACAAGCATCACCAAGCAATTCTGCGCTCTGCAAAAAGTTGTAGGCCATCATTGGCTTGAATACGTTCAGTTCGTAATGACCTTGCGCGCCACCAATGGTGATTGCTACATCGTTGCCCATCACTTGTGCGCACACCATGGTGAGTGCTTCGCATTGTGTTGGATTCACTTTGCCGGGCATGATGGATGAACCGGGTTCGTTTTCAGGAATATGAATTTCACCTATTCCACTGCGCGGGCCACTGGCCATCATGCGGATGTCATTGGCAATTTTGTTGAGCGATACTGCCAGTTGTTTCAGTGCGCCATGTGTTTCCACAATACCATCGTGCGCAGCTAAAGCTTCAAACTTGTTAGGTGCGCTGGTAAATGGCAAGCCACTAAACTCAGCGATTTTTTTCGCTACTAATTCTGAATAGCCTTTAGGTGCATTGAGTCCTGTGCCCACCGCTGTGCCGCCCAGGGCAAGCTCTCCAAGATGAGAGAGCGTATTGTTCAAAGCGCGCAATCCATGATTGAGTTGTGCAACATATCCGCTCAGCTCTTGACCCAATGTTACAGGCGTTGCGTCCATCAAATGGGTGCGCCCGATCTTCACCACTTGCATGAATTGTTCGCTCTTCTTCTGCAATGTGTCACGCAATTGCTGCACACCGGGTAATGTTTTTCGTACCACCGATTCGTATGCAGCCACATGCATCGCAGTAGGATAAGTATCGTTTGATGATTGTGACTTGTTCACGTCATCATTGGCACCCAGCAGCATTTGAGCATCACCCAATTTACCGCCCGCCATCACATGTGCGCGGTTGGCTATCACCTCGTTCAGGTTCATGTTGCTTTGTGTGCCACTGCCTGTTTGCCATATCACTAATGGAAATTGATCGTTCAATTTGCCCTCAAGAATTTCATCGCACACGGCACTTATTGCGTTGCGTTTGTCTTCGGGCAAAACACCCAGTTCACAGTTGGTGTGTGCCGCTGCCTTCTTCAGTATCGCAAATGCGCGAATGATTTCCTTCGGCATGCTGGCCTCCGGGCCAATTTTGAAATTGTTGCGCGAGCGCTCTGTTTGCGCTCCCCAGTAAACATGAGCGGGGACTTTCACTTCGCCCATGGTGTCTTTCTCAATACGGTAATCCATTTCTTATTTATGGTTTATGAATTATGGTTTATGATTTGGGGCAGTGCCTACATCACCTTGCCCCGATTTTATTGCCGAGAGTGTTTTTAGTTTTAGAAAAAATGAGAAGCAATTCTCCTCCCTCTTTTAGCAGCGTTTTACATTTTTCCTTTTCACATTCCTGAGTTTCTTCCGGGAATTCCAACCAGAAAATACTCTCATCATTTTCCTCGACCACAATACAGATTTTAGAATAGAACTCATTGTCCGATCTTCCTTGGCATGCCGCTCTGTAGTTTGCTGCCATTGAGGTTGCCGCTTTAATAAGCTGATACCTTATCACCTTCATTTCTTCGGAATACTTGATTGTCCGCAGAAACAGGATGGTAGCGATAGCAAATTTTTTCGTCCTCAACTTTAGTTCTTCAGCGGTCATGGGTGGTATGTATCTAAATCATAAATCATAATTCATAAATCATAATTGGATAGCGACCTACTGCGCCAGAGCCCCGCTCCCCTTCTGCATCAGATACCCCTTCAGAAACGCATCAATATATCCATCCATCACAGCATCCACATCACTCGTTTCCACTCCTGTGCGTGCATCCTTTACGAGTTTGTATGGCTGCATTACATAGTTGCGAATTTGCGAACCCCATTCTATTTTTTTCTTACTGGCTTCTATTTCATTTCGGGCTTCTAATTTTTTAGCCATCTCCATTTCATAGAGTTGCGACTTCAGCAAGAGCATTGCTTTTTCCTTGTTCTGCAATTGCGAACGTGTCTCCGTATTGTCGATGACAATGCCTGAGGGCTTGTGTTTCAAGCGCACCCCTGTTTCAACTTTGTTTACGTTTTGTCCGCCTGCACCACCACTTCTAAAGGTGTCCCAACTGATGTCCGCAGGATTAATGTATATCTCAATAGAGTCGTCCACCAGTGGATAGACATAAACTGAAACGAAACTGGTGTGGCGTTTTGCATTGCTGTCAAATGGTGATATGCGCACAAGGCGATGCACACCGTTTTCACCCTTCAACATACCGAAGGCGAACTCGCCATCTATTTCTAATGTGCATTGTTTCACTCCTGCCACATCTCCTTCTTGCATATCAAGTTCCTTCACCACATGGCCATTCTTCTGTGCCCACATGATGTACATACGCATGAGCATGCTGGCCCAGTCGCAGCTTTCAGTGCCGCCCGCACCGGCAGTTATTTGCAGTACAGCGCTGAGGCCATCTTCTTCGGCACTCAGCATGTTTTTGAATTCGAGGTCTTCTATTTTTTGGTGCGCGAGTTTGTATTGCGCATTCAGCTCTTCTTCAGTGGCTGCGTTTTCTTTGTAAAAATCATAAAGCACCACCAGATCATCAGTGGCACTTTCTGCATCTCTGAATGCATCTGTCCACATTTTTTTATTTCGGATTTGCTTCATCAGCGCTTCCGCCTTTTTAGCATCGTTCCAGAAGTTGGGATCTTGCGTGTGTTTTTCGTCCTCGGCTATCTGCACCAGCTTGGTGTCCACGTCAAAGAAACCTCCTGAGCGCAAGTTTGCGTTCATTCAGTTCGTTCACTGCATCTATGGTGATCGTCATTTTTTTGTACTGAATATGTTGTTAGATAAAGAAGCAAATGCGGCATTAAAAAATGCCAGCGGGGCGCGAATGTAATGAGTGCGTACCGCCACATGGGTGGTTATGCTACATTGCGCAACTGAACCAATTCCTTTCAACACTATGGATGTATTAGACAATCTAAACTCACCTACTGATAACTATGGCAAGCGCACCGTAAATGAGGTGCTGGAGCAAGGTTATCAATTTGATTTTGGCCTGATGTTCAATCAGGCTTTTGGCATGCTCAAATTGTATTGGGGCCCAATGCTGGGGCTACTGGTGCTGTTGGGTGTTGCCTCTTCTATCATTGTGTTTGCCTGTGTGGGCAGCACGTATGTTCAGTTCATTCAGGATGCTATGCAGGATCCGGAATCCATTGCGCAGAATATGGTGGGATTCATTTTTTCCATCATTGGCAAAGCTCTGCTCGCTCTGGTACTTGTGTGGATATTTTTATCACCTATGCAGCAGGGCTATCTGCTCATGTTTCGCGATGGGGAGACGATGGGTGCGCCTGGTCCGTTCGGCTCCATATTCGATGCGTACAAGAATGGCCGCTGGCTGAAGATTCTGGCCATTGTCTTTTTGATGTACATAATCGTACACATCTGGCAATATCTGCCCTACCTGTTTTTTTGGAATGACTTGCAGGCGATGATGGACTTTGAATCGATGATCGAAAACCCGCAGGCTTTCAATCCGGCATCAACGGTGACCATGTCATTACTCAGCTACCTGATGTACATACCCATGTTCTTCTTTTTCGTATTGTATTCTTTGGCCATACCAATTATGTTTTTTCAGAATCTGGGTGTTTGGCAAAGTATGGAGGCAAGCAGAAAAATTGTGATGAAGCGATTCTGGAATTTTGCAGGCTATTACTTCGTTATTGGCCTCATTGCTTTTCTTGGCATTCTTGCTTGTTGCGTTGGTATTTTAGTAACCTACCCTCTGTTGATGTACGCGGGGTTTGTTATTTATCGCGACATTTTTGTGAACCAGGCAACCGAGAGCAACAGTAGCTCACTCTGATTCCAATTCACGCCAAACCGCGTCATTCTCAAATCCTTTCGAAATAAGATAACGCGCTAATTTTATTTTCTTCTGATAGAGCTGCAGTCCTTTGAGGTGCGGCTCTTTCTTTTTTATCAAGTCCTGAATCGTTTTTGTGTTCTCTTCTTTTTCTATTCGCTTCAGTGCTTCATGGATGTTGCGTTCACTGATGCCCTTCATCTTCAGTTGCTGCTGTATTTTTTTCGTGCCCCACTTGTTCAATCTGAATTTGTCATTCACAAAAGCTTCTGCATACCGCTGTTCGTTCAGCAGATTAGTTTCTATGAGGTGTGCTATGATGATTTCACGATCCGCCTGTCGGATATTCCATGCTATCAGCTTCTCGCGCACGTCCCAGTGGCAACGCTCTGCTTTGTTGCACCATTGTATCATTTTCAACCGGGCTATATCGGCTGAGTATTTGGGAACAGATGTCATCTTCTGCAAATGAAGCGAATTGAAATTTTTATTTCGTCTTTTCTTGCGCCACTGCTTTTCAATGCTCATGTCCGAAAGAGTTTTTTTTCCCAATCTGAACAGCCTGCGATTCATCGCGGCTATGATTGTGATTATTGGACACATCGAACAATTCAAAGAGCATCTGGGTTTGCCATTTCGACAGGGACACTCTGTGGTAGAGGCCAAGCTGGGTGTCATCCTTTTTTTTGTACTCAGCGGTTTTTTGATCACCTATTTGTTACTGGTAGAGCGCAGGCAAGCCGGAAGTATCAGCATCAGAGATTTTTATTTACGCAGGGTTTACCGAATATGGCCATTGTACTTTCTATTGGTCATCGTTACTCTTTTTGTGCTGCCACATATTCCCTTTTTCAATCTCCCTCATCTGAATTCAACGGCTGTATTTGACAATATGGGTATGGTGACTTTATTGTGTTTTCTGATACTGCCCAATGTGGTGCTTACCAGCTATGGAGTGGTGCCTTATGGCAATCAGGCCTGGAGCATTGGCAGCGAGGAACAGTTCTACCTTTTGTGGCCCTGGCTAATGAAGTATGTGAAAAACAAATGGGTAATCATCTTCGGAGTTTTTATTCTTTATCATGTGGTTCGCTTTGCTTTGAACAAAATGGAACTGCATGGTTTTATGCAGGGATTCAGGGGTTTTTGGAACACCTTCAATGTGGACTGTATGGCGCTGGGCGGTGCTTTTGCGTTGCTATATTTTGAAAAACGCAATACACTCATGCGCTTGCTTTCGCATCCTGTTGTGCAGGTAGTTGTGTGGATCACTACGATAATATTGTGCTACACAGGGCTGTGGTTTTTAAAAGGGCGACTTTGGGGTCTGTCTGATATTTTTTATTACCAGATATATGCGGTGCTGTTTGGGATTATCATATTCAATCTGGCTACCAACAAAGCTTCGCTAGTCTATCTTGAATTCGCTCCGTTCAGCTATCTGGGTAAAATATCTTACGGACTCTACATGTATCATCCTATTGCGATTGTGTGTGCCATCAAGCTGATGCTGGCAATGGGTGGTATCAACAATTGGGTGCTTTATCCGCTGGCCACCTTGTTCACTGTATGTATTGCCGCGCTTTCATATCACTATTTGGAAAAGCCATTCATGCGCTGGAAGAATAAGCACACGCGAGTAGTGAGTGGCGGATAGATGTTTTTCGACATCTCACTTGTAATTCTTTTCTTATGCCATACACAACCCAAGGCATTGCCAAGCATCTTTGCAAGGAATGTCTTCCTGCTTTACGAATCCTAAGCCTGCGATTGTGATGGTGCTTTGCCTCATGCTGGCTGCATGCTGGGAAGAAAAGAAACCACAAGGCACCGCTGAGCACATTTTGAAATCTACAAAAGGTGGCGACTTCAGAGGCATCAATATTGGCGATCGCCCCGAGGATGTAAAACGAACAGAAGATGCGGAAACAGTTTACAGCATGCCCGATGAGCTGGTATATCGCATTCCTCCTAACGACAAAGATTCTACTTGGTACGAAATATCCTATAACTTCAATCAGCAAGGCCTTTACAACATTGATCTGGAGATATACCCGGCAGCTGACAGTGGTATGAGTAGCTTAAGGGAAGACTTCATCACTCACTACAAATTAAAGTATGGCGAATGTCAAGTGTACAACGGCTACTGCCAATGGCGCACCATGACCGAAGGTGGTCACATTGTGAGTATTACTTTGTCTGACACATTAGCCAATGCCGCGCGCCCTTGCCTCAAGGTCAACTTCAACGAATCGCAAAGCCAATGACCGAACAAGCATTGCTCCGAGTCGAAGATCTGAGCGTCTCATTTCGCTCAGAGCGTGGCTTGCAAATCGCTGTTCAGCACATCACCTTCGATGTATTTGCGGGAAAAACACTTGCCATTGTGGGCGAATCTGGCAGCGGCAAATCTGTTTCCTCACTCAGCATCATGCAGCTTTTGCAAAAGGGGAAAGCAGTATTTGAAAACGGTAGGCTCAGCTTATCGCAGTTGTCATTTCCTTCTCAGCAACCCGGATATTCATTTGATGATGAATATCTGAAAACACTCAGAGGCAAAGGCATTGCCATGATTTTTCAAGAACCCATGACTTCACTGAACCCGGTGATGAAGTGCGGTGAGCAGATAGCAGAAATGTTGCACAGGCACAATGGACTTACTCATGACGAGGCCAAAAGGCGAACGGTTCAATTGTTAGAAGAAGTGCGCTTGCCAAGACCAACTGAGATGGCAGATCAATATCCATTTCAGCTAAGTGGCGGACAGCGCCAACGTGTGATGATAGCTATGGCTATTAGTTGCAATCCGAAAATCCTGATTGCGGACGAGCCTACAACTGCGCTTGACGTAACGGTTCAAAAGGAAATTTTGATGTTGCTGAAATCGCTTCAACAAAGGCATGGTATGGGGATAATTTTCATTACACATGATTTTGGTGTTGTAGCAGAAATGGCGGATGATATTGTGGTGATGAGTAAAGGTGAAATTGTGGAAAAGGGAACAGCGGATGAAATTCTCACAAACCCGAAGCATGCCTACACCAAAGGATTGCTTGCGTGCAGGCCTGTGTTGGGAAGAAAAGTGGAAAGATTACTAACGGTTCAGGACTTCATGAAAGATCAGTCGCCTGATGTACGGATCATTACACCGCATTCTCGGACTCATCAAACCGAAAACAAAATTCTTGAAGTAAAAAATCTGTCAAAGATTTATGAAAGCAGCAGCGGCATTTTTAACAGGAAAAAATTTTTGGTTCGTGCAGTCAATGATGTGACGTTCAGTATTGGCAAAGGCGAAACCCTTGGGCTGGTGGGTGAAAGCGGCTGTGGAAAAACTACTTTGAGCAGGATGTTACTCGGACTGATTCCCTCAAGTGAGGGAGAAATTTTATTTGATGGAAAGAACCTCACCAAACTTTCGAAAAGTGATTGGCGAGTGATGCGCAAGGAGATGCAAATCATTTTTCAAGATCCCTATTCATCTCTCAATCCGAAACATACAGTTGGTGAGAGCATTGTAGAGCCGATGATGAATTTTGGATTGCATGATTCGTCATCAAAAAGGAAAAGCAAAACGATGGAGCTGCTCCAACAAGTAGGTTTGGGTGAGGAACATTACTCACGCTATCCGCATGAATTTAGCGGAGGGCAAAGGCAACGCATTGTCATTGCCCGTGCACTGGCGTGTGAACCAGCCTTCATCATTTGTGATGAAAGTGTGAGTGCATTGGATGTTTCGGTGCAGGCACAAGTTCTAAATCTGCTTAATGATTTGAAGAGAGATTTTTCACTTACCTATCTTTTTATCTCACATGATTTGGGGGTGGTATATCATATGAGCGATCGCATCATGGTGATGAACAAAGGGTGCATTGAAGAAATCGGAACATGCGATGAAGTTTTCTTTCAAACCAAAAGTGAGTACACCAAAAGGCTGCTCGATGCAGTACCCGGAAGGTCGTAGTTATACAAGACACAAGCTTTCTCAGTATTCATTTACCTTCCCACTTTCATTCTCCCCATGCGCACATTTTTCTTTTTCATGCTGTTGCTGTCCTTTTCTGTTGCTTCGCGCGCACAGAACAAAGAGCAGTGGGTGCACGCATGGTTTGATAAGTCGTTGCCTGACAGCGCTCGTTTCGATGCAGTGTACAATCTAGCATGGGACTATGCCTATATACAAACT
This sequence comes from Flavobacteriales bacterium, assembly GCA_046155615.1. Classification (GTDB taxonomy): domain Bacteria; phylum Bacteroidota; class Bacteroidia; order Flavobacteriales_D; family Sanyastnellaceae; genus JANNVZ01. The sequence goes on from JBJXFP010000184.1 coordinate 10,364, forward strand.
GACTCCGCGTTGATGTATGCACAGAGCGCGTTTGAATTTGCAAATGAGTTGCACAACGACCATTACCGATGTAAGGCGCTGAATGTGTTGGGGGGTGTTTACCTTGTCAAATCAGACCTTGGCCGGGCCAAAGACTATTTTGAAAAGGCGCTGAAACTTGCAGAAAAAATCAATGATTCCAATGCGCTGGCCTCTGCGCATAACAATTTGGGAGGACTTTACTTTTCTGAAAACAACATGCCTGAAGCGCAACGGCATTATGTACAATCATATGAAATTTACTTGAAGACCAGCAACAAAAGTGGACAAGCCAGAGCCTTGAGCAATCTGGGGCAGGTGTCAGAAGAGCAGGGCGAATATCAAAAAGCATTACAGCGTTATGAGTCTGCACTTGCAACAAGACAAGAGGTGGGTGATAAGACAGGCACTGCATATATCAACATTGGAAACGTATATCAGATGCAACAAAACCTTGCGAAGGCGGAAGAACTATATCTGCATGCAATAGAGCAACTGAAGAAGGAAAATGACCTTTGGAACTTGAGTGATGCCTACACGGACTATGCGGATGTTCGCACGCTGCAAGGGGACTACAACACTGCCATTGAATACTATGATAAGTGCATTGTGCTGAGTGAAGCGCTGAATAATCCAACTACAAAAGCGTTTGTACTGCACAAAAAGGGTTCGTTGTACTTGGAACGAAAGAATTTTTCTGAAGCGCAAAAATTCTGTGAAGCCTCCTTCCTTTTGAGTGGTGAAATACAAGACATAGAAAATGGCGCAGCAGCGTGCGAATGTCTGCACAATGCGTACAAGCTGAAGGGCGATTTCAAAAACGCTTTGGCTTACCACGAGTTGTTTGTAGAAATGAGCGACAGTCTGAAGAGACTGAAAAGTCTCGGTGACGTTTCAAAGATTTCTTTGAAACATGACTATGAGATGAGGTCGTTAGAAGACAGCCTCATCAGAGAAGAAGAACGTATCAAAACCGAATACACTTTTCAGGCGGAGATAAATCGAAAAAAGAATGAACGCAATGTTTTCATTGCCGGAGCTATCTTCATTTTGTTGCTGGCAGCAGTGTTGGCCAACAGACTTTGGTTTTCTACCAAGACAAAAAAAATCATTCAGAAGGAGCGCGAACGTTCGGACAGTTTGCTGTTGAATATTTTGCCAAGTGCCGTTGCACAAGAACTAAAAGACAAGGGCAAAGCCACCACACGTCAGTACAAAAATGTAACGGTGCTCTTCACAGATTTTCAGGGCTTCACTCATCTGGCGGAACAAATGTCTGCGGATGCATTGATCAGCGAAGTGGATTTATGCTTTCGGCATTTTGATGTAATCATGCACAAGTATGGTTTAGAAAAAATAAAGACCATTGGTGACGCATACATGGCAGTAGCAGGCTTGCCGGAAGGGAACACGGCCGATGCACAGGCCGCAGTAATAGCGGCATCGGAGATGATGCAATGGGTAGAAGAACGCTATACCATACGAACTAACACAGGCACACCCGCCTTCCGTATGCGTGCAGGAATGCATACCGGACCTGCAATAGCAGGCGTGGTAGGCCTCAATAAGTTTCAGTACGATGTGTGGGGTGATACGGTGAACACGGCAGCGCGAATAGAAAGTTCGGGGGAGGTAGGCAGGGTGAATATTTCAGAAAGTACCTATCAGCATGTGAAAAGTGTCAATGGTTTACGCTTCGAATCGCGCGGAAAAATTGTTGCAAAAAACAAAGGTGAAATGGAGATGTACTTTGTTTCGAAAGCTTGATCCTGGGCCACAAAATCCTTTGCAACCCTTCGTCTACATTTGGCCACAATCCTCAATCATTGTATGCAAGACAAATTCAAAACCCTTGAGTCTAAAATAGCCGAAGCCCAGTTGGGCGGTGGACAAAAACGTATTGATGCACAACACAAAAAAGGCAAGTTCACTGCACGTGAGCGCATCCATTTTTTGTTGGACGAAAACTCGTTCGAAGAGTTGGGAATGTTTGTCACACATCGCTCCACCAATTTTGGTTTGGACAAAGAAGTTTATCTGGGTGATGGTGTAGTGACTGGCTATGGAAAAGTAAACGGTCGTTTGGTTTATGTCTTCTCACAAGACTTTACTGTAATGGGTGGCTCTCTTGCAGAAGCCCATGCAGAAAAAATTTGCCGCGTGATGGACTTGGCTATGAAGAACGGTGCGCCCGTAATTGGCCTTAACGATAGCGGAGGTGCACGCATTCAAGAAGGTGTAGTTTCTCTTGGCGCATATGCAGATATTTTTTATAGAAATGTGCAGGCCAGCGGAGTGGTTCCGCAGATAAGCGCCATCATGGGGCCTTGTGCAGGTGGTGCGGTTTATTCACCTGCGCTTACCGATTTTGTGATGATGGTAGAAAACACAAGTTACATGTTTGTGACCGGACCTAACGTTGTGAAGACTGTAACTCACGAAGAAGTAACAAGCGAAGAACTCGGTGGCGCATCTACCCATTCTACTAAGAGTGGAGTAACTCATTTCACCGCAGAGAATGACATTGCATGTTTGAAAATGATTCGCACTTTGCTTTCATACATGCCACAAAATTGCGAAGATGAAGCTCCACAGATTTCATACTCAACAGGCAATGAAGAGCGTGCAGCATTGGATAAAATTATTCCTGCAAATCCGAACCAACCCTACGACATGCACGGTGTAATTCAGCAAGTGATAGATACGGACACCTGGTTCGAAGTGCATAAAGATTTCGCAGAAAATATCATTGTAGGATTTGCAAGACTCGCAGGCAGAAGTATAGGAATAGTTGCCAATCAACCCGCATATCTCGCGGGAGTGCTTGATATAAAATCATCAACCAAAGCCGCGCGTTTTGTTCGCTTCTGCGATGCGTTCAATATTCCATTGCTGGTGTTCGAAGATGTTCCGGGATTCCTGCCGGGCACCGACCAAGAGTGGAATGGAATTATTTCTAACGGTGCAAAATTGCTTTATGCATTCAGTGAAGCAACAGTGCCACGTGTTACAGTGATTACGCGAAAGGCATATGGTGGAGCGTATGATGTGATGAACAGCAAACACATAGGTGCGGACTTGAACTATGCATGGCCAAGTGCGGAAATTGCGGTGATGGGCGCGAAGGGCGCGGCAGAAATCATTTTCAAAACTGAAATAAAGGAGGCTACTGATCCTGAAGCAAAGTGGAAAGAGAAAGAAGCAGAATATGCTGAACTCTTTGCCAATCCGTACAGCGCAGCTGAACGTGGCTATGTTGACGAAGTAATAAAGCCAGCACAAACAAGAGAGAAACTGATACGCGCATTTGCAATGCTCGAGAACAAAGCGGATAAGATGCCGAAGAAAAAGCACAGTAATATGCCTTTGTAAGAGCATGGAATTTTTTTCTTGAAGTAACAATTTCAAAAATGAAGCGCCTCAACATCTCCTCCTTTTTCATGCTGCTTTTGTTGTCTTGTTCGCAAGGCATAGGCCAATCTTTAGCTGATAGTTTGATATCCGTATTGCCCGAGAAGCAAGGCAGTGAGCGGCTTCAGGTCTTAAGCGATCTGACTTGGGAATTTTTGTTTAGCAACGTGTCAAAGGCAGAAGCCTATGCTGCCGAGCAATTCACTCTTGCCAATGCTATCAAAGACAGTGCGGCTATCGCAATGGCTTCAAACGATTTGGCAGCAGTACGGTTCGCTCAGTCAAAACTGGATGAGGCTCTTCAACTGAATAAGCGCGCATTGAAAATCAGAAAGCAACTTGGCAATACAAAAGGCATTGGTAGCAGCTACAACAAGATTACCAACATATTCATAGACCAAACAAAACTCGACAGTGCGATTTATTATGGACTGGAATCACTCAAACTTTTCGAAGGACTGAAAGACTCTGCATCCATCGGAATTAGCCTCAATGTGCTCAGCAACCTCTACATCAAAGAACGTGATTTTGGACAAGCGGAACGGTACGCACGTCAAGCATACAGTATTGCTGAAAGCCTCGACAACAAATACGGAATGATGGGTGCAGCCGGCAATATTTCAGCCGCGCTGCAAGAGCAACAGAAGATTGATGAAGCAATAATCTGGAACGAAAGATGTCTTTTGATGGCACGTGAAATGGATCACAAAACCAGTATTTCATCCGCCACCAGCAACCTGGGATACATATACAGACTTAAAGGTGATCTGACTTCTGCCTTGAAATACTATCAGGAAGCAATAGTCATCGCGCGCGAATCACAGGACAGGCATGGCGTGGCACACATGTCCAACAACATTGGTGGCATCTACAATGACATTGGAAATAGTGAAATGGCAGATGACTACTTCGAAGAGGCATATCAAATTGCCTATAGCGAGAATTTGGGAAGAGTTCGTCTTGTGGCGTTGGATGGTCTGGCAGAAGCCTCACACAGAATAGGTGATGAATCAAAAGCGTTCATTTATCTGACACATTTAGTATCGCTGAAAGATTCTTTGTACAACGAGGAAAAGGCTATGCAGATGCAGGAACTGCAAACCAAGTACGACACTGAAAAGAAGGAACAAGAAAATAAAATACTTGCGCAGGAAAAGGACATTGCAGAACTGGAAGGCATCAAAACAAAATCGCTGCTTTATACCAGCGTAGGTTTTTTCTTGCTATTGTCATTGGTGGGTTTTTTCTATTTCGCAGCGCGCAAGCGAAAAATGGAAGCTGCAGCAAAGGATGAATTGCTGAAGGAGAGAGAAAGGGGAATAGAAGCCGTTTTCGCAGCAACTGAAGATGAAAGAAAACGCATAGCGAAAGATTTGCACGATGGTGTTGGTCAGCAACTCAGCGGATTGCGCATGAGCTTCGAAAGCCTTTCCATCGAAGTAAAATCTTCGCAACCCGATAAGGCCAGTGCCATTGAACGCTTGTCTTCCATCTTAGATGAGGCGTGTAAAGAAGTGCGCAACATATCTCATCAGATGATGCCGAAGGCACTTTCTGAAAGTGGTCTTGTAGCAGCTATTGATGACATGCTGCACAAGTCATTCTCGCTGACAGACATTCGTTATCGTTTCGAGCATTTCAAAGTGGATGCTGAACGATTCAATGAGAAAGTGGAACTTGGACTGTTTCGTGTGAGTCAGGAGTTGGTGAACAACATCATGAAGCACAGCAGCGCAAGTGAGGTGGTTGTTCAACTCTTCAAATCGAAAAACAATCTTGTGCTGATTGTAGAAGACAATGGAAAAGGATTTGTTACTAGCGCCAAGAAGGATGGTATTGGACTAACGAACATTACCAGCAGAATGAATACCGTAGATGGCGAGGTGACTTGGGAACCTGGGCCGCAGCAGGGAACGGTGGCTACGGTACGGGTGCCGGTTTAGCAGTTACAGAAGAGAAATAATTTCTTTTTCCACCTCATCACTGTCCCAGACCCTTTCAATATCCGCCCTGCTCATCACCTTGTCCATGATCCTTTGCTGCTTGTCGCCATTGCTGAGCGCTTCGTGATATGGAATGTGCGAAAAAGTGACTTGAGAATAGAGCGGAACCCACTTATCAGGATGCTTTGCTGAAAAGCGCGCTTCTATTTTTTTCTGTAATAAAAAATTCGCATCGCCTGTTTTATCGCGCATCTCTATGTAGTTGCGCAATGCCAATTCCAGAATAGCGTCACCAGCAGGTTTGCGTTCTTTGGTGAAGGCAGGAAATATTTTGGAGAAGTCATCCGCATTTTCTTCCATCAACCGATTGAGAATAGTGCAGTCTTCAAAACCTGCATTCATGCCTTGTCCGTAAAATGGAACGATGGCATGAGCAGCATCACCGAGCAAACAAACTTTGTCTTCATAATGCCAGGGATAGCATTTGGTCATCACCAAGCTTGCATCTGGATTTGCGAAAAAATCATCAGTCAACTCCGGCATCATTTCCATGGCATCCGGAAAATTCTTTTTGAAAAATTCATTCACCGTATAAGGTGTTTTCAAGTTAGCAAGTGAGTTTTTTCCTTCGAAGGCAATAAAAAGTGTACAGGTAAAACTGCCATCCACGTTGGGCAAAGCAATCATCATGTACTCGCCACGTGGCCAAATGTGCAGGCAATCGTTGCGCATCTTGTGTGTGCCATCCGCGTTGGCAGGTATCTCCAATTCTTTGTAACCGTGGTCGAGATAAGCCTGGGAATAATCGTATCTATCAAGTTTTGTGAGTCTTGTTCTTACCGCACTGAAAGCACCATCTGTTCCGAAGACGTGGTCAAACTTTTTATTTATATCGCGTTTGTTCTCCTCGTCATGAAAATGAATTTCGTTAGAGTTCAAATCAATATCCACACAGCGATGATTGAATGTCAGTTGAACATTTTCTGCTCTGTCAGCACAATACAGCAAGGTTTGATTGAGTAACCCGCGTGACACACTATAGATGGCTTGTCCTTCTTTTCCATAGGGTTGATAAGTGAGTCTACCATCAATGGCATGCATCAGTCTGCCACTCATCGGCAAGGCAACTTTGCGAATGTCCTTTGCAATGCCTGCGCCCTCCAGACCACGCCAGCCGCGATCACTCAACGCGAGGTTGATGCTTTTGCCTTGTACAATTTTCAGCTTGCGTATGTCTGGCCTGCGATCAAAGACATGGACCTGATGTCCGCGTTTAGATAAGTAGATGGCCCAAAGGCTGCCAACCAGACCTGCACCTATTACTGCTATTTTTTTCATATCTTTTTTAACCACGAATACACAAAAGAATCACACACAATATCACGAAAGATGTTATGTGCTTTTGTGACGGTTTTTGTGATTTCGTTGTTGTAACCATATTCAGTATCCATTGACAACTCTCTTTATCCCTTTGCCAATATTTGTAACGTTAAAGTTGATCAGCAGCCCGATACGATTACTCGTCAATTTCAAATAGTGCAAGACTTGAGCAAGATGGACGTCAGTCAATGCTTCGACAGCCTTTACTTCTATCACAATTCTTTTCTCAATCCAAATATCCATGCGATAGCCGTGATGTATGATAATGTTATCATGTACAATAGGAAGAAGCACTTCTTTTTCTGTCAGAAACCCAAGCTTGTCTATTTCATACGCCAGAATTTCCTGATAGGGTTTTTCCAAAAGACCAGGTCCATATTGATTATGAATACTGAATGCGCAGTCAACTATCGCCTTTGCAATTTCTTCGTCACTGTATGGACTGATGTAATCCTTCATTTTTAGGAATAACCACGCGGATTCAAAAGAAAGACACACAAAAACACGTACAGTAGTTTAGTGTTTTTGTGCCGGATTTTGTGTTTTCGTGGTTAAAGTAATTCCAGTGCCTGTTTCAAGTCCTCTATCAAATCGTCCTCATCTTCTACACCCACACTCAAACGCAAGAGCGAATCAACCAACCCTGTTTTCATTCTTTCATCCTTTGGTATGGATGCGTGCGTCATAGAAGCAGGATGACCGACCAACGACTCCACTCCGCCAAGCGATTCTGCCAATGAAAAAACTCGGAGTGATTGCGCGAGTTTAGTGGCGTCTTCGAAGGAGTCACTCTTCAAAGTGAAGGAAATCATTCCTCCGAAATCGCGCATTTGTTTCTTTGCTACTTCATGGTTGGGATGATCTGCAAAACCGGGCCAGTAAACTTTTCCAACCTTTGGATGCACGCGCAAAAATTCAGCAACAACTTTTCCGTTTTCGCAATGTGCTTTCATCCGCAGGTGCAATGTCTTTACACCACGCAGCACCAAAAATGAATCTTGTGGACCCGGCACGGGACCACATGAATTGGTAATGAAGGCCAGTTGATCGTAGTACTCCTTGTTGTTTGTCATCAGCGCACCCATCACTACATCGCTGTGTCCGCCAAGGTATTTAGTTGCGCTGTGCATCACAATATCAGCTCCAAGGTCAAGAGGATTTTGCAAGTAAGGCGAAGCGAATGTGTTGTCAACTACCGAGATGATGTTGTGCTTTTTTGCCAATGAGGTGACGGCCACTACATCTATGATCTTCATCATCGGATTGGTAGGTGTTTCGATCCACATCATGCGCGTGTTGGTGTTGATTAGCTTTTCTACCGCGGCCATATCGTGCATATCTGCAAAGTGAAATTTGATTCCATATTTCGCAAATACTTTGGTAAACATGCGATAGGTGCCACCATATAAATCATCTGTTGCAATCACTTCATCACCCGGATTGAGAAGTTTGATGATGGTATCACTTGCACCCATACCACTGCTGAAGCACAAACAGTGTTCTGCATTTTCCAGAGAAGCCAGACATTTTTCCAAGGCAACACGTGTTGGGTTTTTTCCCCTAGCATACGCATAGCCTTTGTGCACGGCAGGCGCTTCTTGCACATAAGTAGAGGTTTGATAAATGGGCGTCATGATGGCGCCCGTGGTTGGGTCAGGCTCTTGGCCTGCATGGATGGCTTTGGTTCCGAATTTCATAGTTAAATAAAAGAGTGCGCAAGTAACACATTGAGTGTAAGTGTGAACAAATAGTTACTTCACCCTTTGCGGATTGCTTGCCAGAAAAGCCTTCCAGCCGGTAAACGATTTGCCCGCTGTCAGTGGCGATGAGCTTTGATAGAAATGACAAACAGCCGCAGCAAGACCATCGGTAGCATCCAGATTTTTTGGCATATCAGCCTGCGAAATATTCAATACACTTTGCAACATGGCTGCTACTTGTTCTTTGGAAGCTGCTCCATTGCCTGTAATACTTTGTTTGATTTTGCGAGGTGCATATTCAGTAACGGGTAATTTTCTGCTCAGCGCTGCTGCAATGGCAACTCCCTGTGCACGACCCAACTTCAACATGCTTTGCACATTTTTTCCAAAAAATGGAGCCTCAATGGCCAGCTCGTCCGGATGAAAGCCATCCATAAGTTCAATGCAGCGCTCAAATATTTTTTGAAGCTTTAAGTGGTGGTCATCAATCTTTTCAAGGTGTAAAACACCAAGCGCTATCAAGCTCATCTTCTTGCCTTCTGCTTTGATGATACCATAACCGAGTATGGTTGTGCCCGGGTCAATTCCCAATATGATGCGCTCTTTCGCTGATGACATGAATTGAAGACTGCTTCGCGTGTTTCTTTGAGCCGTTAAATGTAGATGTCACTTCTCGCTTATATCCTTCCTGCGTTTTTCGTTTTGCTGTACGTGTTGTTCATGCACCGCACACGCAAGGCGTGGCAACGCATTGAAACATTTGCCACAGAAAAAAATTATCAGCCACTGCATTTCGTAAGTGTCCTTATTCCGTTTAGAAATGAGTTGAACAATTTGCCTTCACTCATCAAGGACTTGACGGCACAAGATTTTCCCAAAGTAAAATGCGAATTCATATTCATCAATGATCACAGCGATGATGGGAGTGAAAAAATTCTAGAAACTCTTCTTCACCAATTCAGACACGCCCAACTCATTTCACTCAAAGACAAAACTGGAAAGAAGGCGGCCTTGCAGACGGGTTTGGAGGTAAGCAAGGGTGAGGTAATAGTGACTGTGGATGCAGATGTGCGTTTGAAGAATCACTGGCTCACAACCATCACGGCATTTCATCATTTACAAGAGCCTGCTCTCAGCATACTGCCTGTTTCAATGCAGGAAGAAAGAACTTATTGGAAACAACTGATTAGATTGGAATGGATGAGCCTGATGGCGCTGACAGGCGGCAGTGCCGAAAGGCATAAGGCACTGATGTGCAACGGGGCCAACCTCGCCATGGAGCGTGCAGCGTTCTTGCACATTGGCGGATTCACTTCCTACCAGCACATCAGCAGTGGCGATGATATGTTCACACTCATCAACATGAAAAAGCTGGGGCCGAACAGCGTGAAGTATTTGTGGAATCATGAAGCCATAGCTCAAGTAAAAGCTCCATCAACATTCTTCACTTATATATCACAACGCATTCGCTGGGCATCCAAAACAAGCAAAGCGAAGGACATTCATATTCTTTCAGCAGGACTCATTTTGTTATTTGGCAATCTTGCCATGATGTCATCCGTTGCGCTAAGTTTTTACATAGCACAACACTGGCTGCTGACACTCTTCCTGTTTGGCATAAAGCTCACTGTTGAGTTCTCGTTGTTGCAAGCCACGGCAAAAAAGTTTGAAGAAAAAATACTTGAGCGAGATGCTATGCTGTTGTCAATAATTTATCCAGTGTACATGCTCATAATTCCACTCATCGGTTTGTTTTACAGACCAAAATGGAAGGGCCGCACCATCCAAGCCTGAGTGAGCACCACCACCACACATACTAAAGAAGAAACACCGCGAAACTTGGCCTGGCACAGGTTCCGCAAGAATCCACTTGCCATGGGCGGACTTGTTTTCATTTTGCTCGTTGCATTGGTTTCATTGCTTGGGCCACTCATTCGCCCTGACCACAGTGTAAATGCAAACGACCAGAATCTTTTGCTTGCAAGACAAAAACCGGGCTTTGAGGTGATGACCATTCGCATGATAGACAAAAGAAATTCTGCAACTGAAAGCGCAAGAAGTGTAGCGGGCTGGTTCAATGGTGGGTGGCAATCTGCCTACACAGAAATAGCCGTGCAAAAAATTGAAAGTGTAACAGCAGATTCTGTAGTAGTAAATCTCTTGCCCAATGGTGAAAGAAGAACTTTTTCCAAAAATGATTTGATAGAATTGGAATCTGTTTTCATCACAGCAGATGTTTACACATTCAAAAAATCATTTTTGCTTGGCACCGATAAATACGGCCGCGATCTGCTTTCACGACTCATGGCGGGTTCATCCATTTCTTTATTAGTGGGTGCTATTGCCGTAATTATCTCATTACTCGTTGGCCTCACACTTGGACTTATAGCGGGCTACTACCGTGGCTGGATTGACAATGTCATTATGTGGTTTACCAATGTAGTGTGGGCTATTCCTACACTCATTCTTGTGATGGCCATCACGTTTGCATTCGGCACCGGTTTCTGGAAAGTGTTTCTTGCCGTAGGATTGACTATGTGGGTGGAGGTTGCGCGCATAGCACGCGGACAAGTGCTCAGCGTGCGTGAAAAGGAATATGTGGAAGCAGCGCGAGCGCTGGGCTTTTCTGAAATGAGAATCATCTTCAAACACATTCTGCCCAATATCCTTTCACCCATCATTGTCATCAGTGCCGCCAATTTTGCAAGTGCTATTCTGATAGAAGCGGGCTTAAGTTTCTTAGGTCTCGGGGCACAAATACCTGCTCCGAGTTGGGGCAATATGATTCGTGAACATTATTCATTCATCACAACCGACCTTGCTTATCTCGCCATTATTCCAGGCGTGTGCATTATGCTGCTTGTATTGTCATTCATGCTGGTAGGCAATGGACTGCGGGATGCGCTGGATGTGAGGGGGTAGGTTTGATTTAGAGCAACCTCGGCTGAAAACTCCTCTGCTCCAATTCCAACAAATATTGCTTGCGCCACAGGCCTCCACTGTAGCCAGTGAGCGAACCATCCTTGCCCACCACACGGTGGCATGGAATGATGATGGCAATAGGATTTCGACCATTGGCTGTGGCTGCTGCACGTATCACTTTGATGTCGCCAAGCCTGCGTGCCAGCAATTCGTAACTCAGGGTTTGCCCAAAGGGAATGTGTTGTAGTTCATCCCACACATTGCGTTGAAAGTGTGTGCCCTCAGCCAATAATGGTAAGTCGAATGTGCTGAGTTTACCCTGAAAGTAGCCATGCAATTGTGTAGCAACATGTGAAAGAAATCCGCTTGGTGTTGTAAGCTCCACTTCGTCATTCACGAAGCGCAGTTTGTTCAGCATGTCACCTCGAGCTTCTATCTGTATTCTTCCTAATGGACTTTCTATTACAGCGCTGGTTTTCGGTGGAATTTCGGACATCTTGTTAGATAGGTTTATTGCACGTGATGTTACTCAAAAGCAGCTGTGTGTCTTTTCAAATCGCGTTGTAGCTTAGTCATTATCCTATCATTCAGAATGAATTGATCCACTGCTATTTCAGCTTGTGCGCAAATTTCCTTCGGATGAAAACGACACGTGGCAATGAACTGCGCTTCCAGGTTTTTGTCAGTAATGCTCGCGGCATCGCACAATGCATGAAAATTTTCTGAACGAATGCCTATGTCCTTCAATTCGCCCAGATGATCGATGAGCCAACTCAAGGCGTAGAAATAACTTGATTGGATATATATAATTTTTTGACCGCGCTGTGCGCGTTGCATTTTGTTGAAGGGCGAATTCACAACTGCAGGGGACTGGTATTTTTCCAATTCCGCAGCAAATGTTTTTGATTGGCGCAATTGCACCATGCCATTGGCACTGGCTGCATAAATGCTTACCCACCTGAGCCTCCGTCTGAATTCATGCACGCCTGCCTCGAGCAATGACAGGTCTATTTCCCCACTACAATATTTCTCTTCTAATTTTTCCAACTCATACAGCATACCCTGAGAAAAATCTTTGCTGTCAAGTTGCGCTTCATTCCAATCGGCTTGTTGCAAATCATGTTCAAATGCAGCCAACTTGTGCCCACCCAACCAATCGCCATCGCGAAGCACTGCTTCCAAAAAGGCAACTTCATCTTCCAATTGGGCCCCCAGCATTTTTTCAGCATGACGCTTCAAAGGCTTGTAAGCACAAAATTCTGTGAGCATGGCTTCGTGGTGATCCACGGAGCCTAAGGTGTCTTCAAGCGCTTTGAATTCTTTGTACCAAGAGTCGAATAGTTTTTTGTCGCCAATGCCACGGTACAATCGGCACAACGCTTCCAACCTGAACACCACATTGCGTGCACCTGCTTTGTAAAATGTCCGGCCCTTGTTATTGCGTTTGCCCGAAGTGGTAGTCAGCAATTCTTTCAGTTGCCCCAGGTAATGCATGAAACGTTGATGTGCGTGGCTCATGTTTTCTATTTTTTAATTTTTGCAAATGAATGGCTGAACCCCGGATATGCAACCAAAGCAAAAAGCCCCATTCTGAAGAACAGGGCTTGATATGATCTGTTTTGGATGAGAATTTTCTAAAGGGTAGGTGCTTGTTTGCGCTTCAATACAAGAGCGGTTATTAGGCTCACGATGATGCCTGCCGGAAGTATTTCCATCAGTGTCATGCCAAAGCGCAGGAATGGGTTTTTGTACAACTCCGCCATGCTATTCATCTCCTGTTGCAGGGCTTGTATGGCCTCGGTAGTAGCACCAGAGGCTTGCGCACCAGCTATCTGATGGTCTATATAGTCCTGCATGAAGTTGCCGGCCACTGTTTGCAGGCATATTTCCCAACTGAGGCAATAGAGAATGCCGGCCACAAGTGAAATGAGCATACCGGTACCCAAGGCTCTGGCAAAGCTGATTGCGCCTCCAAGCTCAGTGTCGCGGTATTTTTTTACTCCAAAAAAGACAAGTGACAAACCAATGATCATGGTGGTGTAGCCCACCCACATGCCATTGTTTATGTTGAGGGTGCCGCTGTGGTACATTGGCATGGTGATGAACATCATGCCACCGATGATGAGGCCCCCGATGAGGCCATAGATAAGTACAATTTTTCTCATGTTGTGTGTATTGTTTTTGTCATGGGCAAATCATGCAAAATCCTTCTGCGCTGGCCTTCACCCAAAAGTATGATTTGCACGCAACGAACTGTAATTAGTTCGAAAGTACTACCGTATGATGCCCATGTTCTTGGCCTCAGCAATGGCTTGTGTTCTGCGCCTCACATTCATTTTCAGGTAGAGGTTACTGCTGTGTGTCTTCACTGTATTGAGTGATACAAAAAGTTTGTCGGCTATCTCCTGATTGCTCAATCCTTCTGACATCAGTTGCAACACCTCCATTTCGCGTTGGCTCAATCCGGGATTTGAAATAGGTGCGACCGATGGTTGGTTCGTTTCATTTTGCATGGCAGTTACCATGACCGGTTCCACATGCTTGTTTTTTCGGCTTAGCAACCAACTGCCCGTCCAGATGCCGAGTATGGTAAACATCAGTGCCACAACACCTATATAGACTTCTGCCGTTAATGAACCTACCCAGTAGCGGTATTGCACCAGCTTCATCAACACCGGAAGTAATGCAAAGGCAAGGGCAATCCAAAGCAAGTTTTTTTTCATGGCTCAATAGCTAAGTGAACAGAGCGCAAGCTAAAAAAACTGAGGGAATGAATGGCCTGAACATAGTCGGATCAAAATCATTGAACGGCCAACCCTACTTTCGCGCGCCTTTTTTCTAAGGCATAAGCAGAGCATGAAGTACATCCGCAATTTTTGCATCATAGCACATATAGACCATGGCAAAAGCACACTGGCAGACCGCCTGCTGCAAGTAACCAAAACAGTGGATGACCGCAAGCTGGTGGCCCAAACCCTTGATGATATGGACCTGGAGCGCGAGAAGGGCATCACCATAAAAGCCCATGCTATCCAGATGAAGTTTGTGCATAAGGGAGAGAAATTTATTCTCAATTTGATAGACACACCGGGCCATGTGGACTTCAGCTATGAGGTGTCGCGTAGCATAGCAGCCTGCGAAGGCGCATTGCTGATAGTGGACAGCACACAAGGCATACAGGCGCAAACCATAAGCAACTTATATCTGGCTCTCGAACACGACCTGCACATCATACCCGTGCTGAACAAACTGGACTTGCCCAATGCCGAGCCTGAGTTAGTCAAGGATCAGATAGTGGACTTGATAGGCTGTGAAAGAGAAGACATCATCCATGCAAGCGGCAAAACCGGACAAGGTGTGGATGAAATATTGGCCGCTATTTGTGACAGAATACCCGCACCTGCGGGTGACGAGAAGGCCCCATTGCAAGCCATGATTTTCGATTCAGTCTTCAATTCTTTTCGCGGCATCATTGCATATTACCGTATCATGAATGGTGTGATACGCAAAGGTGACAAAGTAACATTTCTGGCTACGGAAACTGTGTATGAGGCGGATGAAGTAGGGGTGATGGGCCTTGCTCTGGAGCCTCGTACCGAAGTAAAGGCAGGCGACATCGGCTACATCATCAGTGGGATAAAAACAGCAAGTGAAGTGAAAGTGGGTGATACACTCACGCACTTAGACAGGCCCTGTACGGATCGTGTGCGTGGTTTCGAAGATGTGAAGCCGATGGTATTCGCAGGTCTTTATCCTGTAGATACTGATGATTATGAAGACCTGCGCGCCAGCATGGAAAAACTCCAGCTCAACGATGCCTCATTGGTATTCGAACCGGAGAGCAGCGCGGCATTGGGTTTTGGTTTCCGCTGCGGTTTCCTTGGTATGCTGCACATGGAGATAATACAGGAGAGGCTGGAGCGCGAGTTCAATATGACAGTGATTACCACCGTGCCCAACGTGAGTTATGTAGCACATCTCACCAAAGGCGAGGTGATAGAAATACACAACCCCAGCGAACTGCCCGATCCGAACAAGTTGGATTTTGTAGAAGAACCCTACATCAAAGCGCAGGTAATTACCAAGAGCGAATACACCGGTGGGGTGATGAAGTTGTGCATAGACAAACGCGGCACACTGCAAAACCAACATTACCTCACAGCAGACCGTGTGGAGCTGACCTTCGAAATGCCACTGGCCGAAATTGTTTTCGATTTTTATGATCGCCTCAAGACCATCTCTAAGGGTTACGCATCTTTCGACTACCATCCATTGGGCATGAAACAAAGCGACTTGGTGAAGATGGACATACTGCTCAATGGCGAGCAGGTGGACGCACTAAGTGCATTGATCCATCGCGACCACGCCTTCGATCTGGGCAAGCGAATTTGCATAAAGCTGAAACAACTCATTCCAAGGCAACAATTCGAGATAGCGCTACAGGCCAGCATTGGTGCCAAAATCATAGCGCGCGAGACCATCAGCGCATTGCGCAAAGACGTTACCGCCAAGTGTTATGGCGGTGACATTTCGCGCAAGCGCAAACTGCTGGAGAAGCAGAAGGAAGGAAAGAAGCGAATGAGGCAGGTTGGCAGCGTGGAAGTGCCTCAGGAGGCTTTTCTCGCTGTGCTGAAGCTCAATTCTTAAAAAAGGTTAATTGTGAAAAGGGAAATGGACAAATCGGCAAATCAATCATAAGCTGCGCAAGGCACATCGTATCTGCTCTTGTCCACACAAGCCCTTATTCCAATTATCAACTCATGTGTGCTTTGTCCGCCATACTTTATTTTATTTACTGTAAGGTCATAGCTGTATGCGAAGGTTACATATTTCAACGCAGCTATTTTCAATAAACCTGCAAAGCCATGTCCGCTGCGGGCACCAAGACCAAGACTCAATTTCTGTTTATACTCAAGCATGAATTGTCCTTCCAACGAAGAACGACTGCGCGCTACGTAGTTCAGTAAGAATGCCGGTTTGAATACCAGCTCTTTGCTAAGGTCGATAGCGCGGCCATGTGCAAATGTCCAGTGCGCACTGAGTTTGCTTGCACCCAATCCGGTAAGGTCGGGGCTGTTGATGGCGCGTGCTGACATGCCGAAGTACCTGTCATCGCGATAGAGCCAGAGGCCTCCACTCATCAGCGGAAATACAAAGTTGTTGTAGTTGCCGGTAATGACCGGATCTATGTCTTGCTGCTCCATGAACATATCACCGAAGTTGACATGGTATTGAGAGAAGCCAACACCAAGCCCTGCACTGAGGTAGTACTTCTTGGCCATACGCATGTGGTATGATGCCATCAGGTACATGTTGGTATAGCTGAACGGGCCGGCATTGTCATTTTCCATCGTAGCACCAAAGCCAAGAAAGTTGTGCTTCTTAGGTGGAATTTTTCCATGAACGTTTGCAAAAGCAGTTTGTGGCGCACCTGATAACCCACGCCACTGCCTGCGGTAGCCCAACTTCAAATCGAGGCAAGGTGTGGTACCCGCTGCCGCAGGATTGTATTGCAGGTAGTTGTAGGTGAAATAGGTCCAGTGTGTGAGCTGTTGTGCACGCAGCTCATTTATAGCAAGGCTTGCGCAAATGGTGAGTATGATATGTGCAGTGATTTTTCTCAATGCACAATGCTGATAACGCCAACCAATGGCGGTATGGTTACTTGAAGCGAATTAAGTTCGATGGTGTAGTAATAGGCTGCGGTGGGCAGGTAGTTGCCTTTGAATGTGCCGTCCCATGGTTTTGCATATCCGGTATTCTTAAAAACATTTTGCCCCCAGCGGTCGAACACATTGACCTGACAACTTGGAAAGCGCTGTATGCCGGTGAGTGTCCAGGTATCGTTGATGCCATCGCCATTGGGTGTGATGGCGGTGTAAATGATAATGGGTGGCCCAAGGGCAATGGTTACTATGTCAGTGAGGGTACAGCCATCTACCTGACCTGTTATAGTGAAGGCCATGCTCTCTTCAGGTGTTGCCACAGGTGTTGTGCTGGTGCTGCTGTCCAAAAATT
This sequence comes from Flavobacteriales bacterium, assembly GCA_046155615.1. Taxonomy (GTDB): domain Bacteria; phylum Bacteroidota; class Bacteroidia; order Flavobacteriales_D; family Sanyastnellaceae; genus JANNVZ01. The sequence continues at coordinate 27,756 of JBJXFP010000184.1, forward strand.
CAGGATTGCTCCAGTTCACACCTATCAGGCTGTCTTGCCCGGTTACAGTTAGCTGGCTGCTCTCACCAAGTGTCATAAAAGGAGGACTCGCAGTTGCTACCAAATCCACGGCATCGCCTTCCAGATCAATAGTGAATTCGCATGGGCCATAAGCCGGATCGTGGTTACTGCCCACTATCAGCAGGTAGTCCTGATCAGGTTCGAGCGGACTTATTGAAAATGTAAAATCGCTTACATCTTCATCACAAAGAGGATTGCTGTAGAAACTTTGATTGCACGGGTCTCCGTTGTTGCTCAGTTGCACCACCATCATTTGTATCACATCATTCTCAGGATCGCCAGTGGTGGGGTGGTCGCAATCCACAAATGTGAGAAGTATGTCCACACCATAATCATCGGCAACACTGTTGGTGTGGAATGAATAGAAATAGGCATTGGCCATATCCATGCAGCCATAGCTAACCGGGTTGGGGGCGAGGCTGTCCTGCGGTGGAGTATCATCAGCACAAAGCTGGTTCGCATTGGCCTGCGAACAATCTTGCGCAGCCGAGGTTGCCCACATCAATAGTATTTGCAAAAACAGGAAAACCTTGTGCATAGGAATGGATCGCGCGGCCTTGAACGGTGCGCGGCTAAAATAGTTTTTGTGTTCTGTGAGCATAAATGTTGTCATAGGTGTAATCAACTTCTTTTTGCACAACGCGCTTGCGTTTCACTTGTTGTTATGTGTCCACTACTTTTTGGTTGCACCTGCCATTTATATAATCGTGTAATTTTTTTTTTATGTGTTTTGAAACCTTAGTTGATCCGTTTCGGTTAAAACGCACTGCAATCCACCAAACTAACAACCATATTCACGCCCTGTGATTTTCAGACTCCTACTCATATTGATGTTGCCACTTTGTGCCTGGTCGCAAAGCGATGAACTGGAAAGACGTGTAATGCGCAAGCATGCCAATGGTAAAGACTACGTGGTGCTTTATTTCGATAAAGAAACCGCAGAATTGCTGAAGGAAGAGGTGTATTACAACAATGGCAAACTGCAGTGGGCCGGTGATTACAAACGAAATCTCGAAAATGGCACCTGGAAATTTTACCATGAAAATGGGAAATTGAAGACTGAAGAGACTTACCTGAATGGCCGCGAACACGGCACCACCAAAGAGTATGATGAAACAGGTAAAAAAATAAAAGAGACCTACTGGAAACACGGCAAGCTGATCAAGGAAGTCACCTTCGATTAGTTTTTTCTTAAGCCAATTTCTCAATCAACTTATTTCCTGCCACTACAAAAAGTCTGTCTCCGGACTTCGGCCTCACAGTGTGCATACCCGTGAATTCGCCACAGGCCGGCAATACCCCCATATTTTTAGAAAACCAAAAGCAAGGCAGCCTTATACTTTGCCTGGCATGACCTACCAATCGTACCGCAGGGTGCATGTGCCCGCACAAATTGTAAAAACCTTTGGGTATTTCAGCCAATGGCTCATGGCTAAGTATAAAGTTGTCAATCTGAAGCACATCATGCACATCAAAATGCATTGCCTGATAAGTCGAATCGAAATACACCTCGTGATTGCCGCGCACCAAAACTCTTTGAAGTTTGGGATAGTTGTCCAGAAAGTCTGTGAAGTCATTCCACTCTATATTTTCTGTACTGTGGAATAAATCTCCTAATACGATAAGCTGATTGGGTTTGTACAAATCCAATGCTGTACTCAGATTCCAAAAATTGTTCTGGTTAGCTAATACTGGTATAGGCACTCCATGATTTCGAAAGTGTGCTGCTTTTCCTATATGTAAGTCGGCACAGAGGAGTGTTTTGATTTTGGGAATGAAGATAAATTTGAGTGAATTCAAATGAATCTCAATCCCATCTATGTAGGTGGAAGTAGTCATCTGAATCGAATTCATTCCGCTATCTCAACTACATTGTTATCATTCAACAATTGCAATGCTTTGCTGAATTTACTCTGAATCACCGTCTTCAATTTATCATTGGAACAGTTGCCAATAGTGAGTAGAATGATTTTCGGAGGTGCACCCAAAGCGTTTTGTAACAATACAAAATCGTAATCCTTAGTAAGTATAACGACTTCACCTTTCGCCTTTGCTTTTTTGAAAATGTCCGCATCGAATGCATCTCGTAGCCCCAAAAATTTCAAGGAATAGACAGCAATAGCAAATTCTTCATTAAACCATGTTGCCAAGGCTGGTGAAATATGTGCATCTAACCACAATTCCATCAGGCTGCGCTTAGCATTGGATAGTCGCTTCTGCGGGCTGCAAAAATCAAACATGCCGTAATGTCTTCCTTTTCCAAATCGGTGTGTTCAACAATGATTTGGTCAACACTCATTCCGCTGGCCAACCATTCTAATACATCAGACACCCTGATGCGCATGCCTCTTACACAAGGCTTTCCGCCACACTTGCCCGGTTCGGAGGTTATTCTGGTCAACAACGCATTCATAATTGTTAAGAGTTTGATTTGTTTACAAAACTACCGAATTGAATCGGAAACTATAAGCCAATCTTCTTCTTCAGCTCGCCAGGCACGGCATCCTTATGCACCATGATACTGATGGTTTTCATCTGGAAATAATTCTTTGAAACATACTGGAAGCCGCCAAATAGATTTTCAGTTCCCCACGAATTTTTGGTCATGTAGTAGATGCTTCCATTTTGATCTTTGGCTTTGCCGGTAATGTGCATGAGGTGATCGTCTGTAGTGCGGAACTGGTCAAAGCCTTCTTGCCTTGTTGCTTGTGTTACTGGTTTTTCTGCAACTATGCTCTTCCACATGTCTTCTTTCTTCACCTCATCAGCAGGCAGAATGGCGACACCTTCTTTGAACGAAAATCCTTTTTCACTGACATCTGCATCCCAGGCAACGGTGTAGCCATTGTCGATGGCATTGTCCAATATGTTTTGCATATCTTCCATGGTCACATTGTAAAATGAACCCTTAGCCCAGTTGTCCGGCACTTCGAGCACAAACTGCGAGTAGAACGGATGGTGCGTGAAGGAAGTGATACTCACATAATCATCCGCATTCAGCTTCATAGCATCGCGAAAAGTGGCAGGTGTGTACTTCTTGCCTTCGTATTCAAACTCTGCCGGTGCTTTGCCTATACTGGCATCGAGCATGCCTTCAATGCCAACTTTCCAATCATTGCTGTGTTCGTTCAGTTTTTTGTCAATCACTGTTTTCACTGCTGATTCCATTAGTCCATCCAATGCACTGTGGTCATATTCTTTTTGCCCTGTTAGAAAACCCGTGTATGCACTTTCGGGTACAAGGCCATTGTGCTTCATCACATACACAGCATCGTGGCTGAGGCCACCCGGGCCAAACTGCTGCTTGCCCTGATAGCGCACATAGCTGTCCACTTTGCGTGTATAGTTCACGCGCACGTTGTACATCTCGCTCAGGTCCACGGCCTTGCCGCCCTTGCGTATTATTTCTGATTCCAGAAAAGAGATGGTGGCAAAACTCCAACACGTGCCTGTGGCGCATTGGTCTTCTGTGATACCTGCCGCATTGTTTTTGATGGTGGTGAAGGTGTAAGGTGATTCGAGTGTAACGGCAGTGAAGGCCAGCATCACGAGCGATGTTGAGAGAAGCAGTGCAGATAATTTTTTCATGGGGTTGGTTGTATTACTTGTATGCGCAAGAGTATGGATGGAATGAAGTGAAAAAGTCTGGCCTACTTAGTTGCGAGAGTTTTTTGTTGAATGGTTGGATTGAATCAACTAAAAGCATTTTTCACAATGGGGGATTCACCGTAGATGCTAACAGGCAGAATACCTAAACATTTGTTGAGTCATTTTTTTATATCAATAACACTAAAAAATCTCAAAGCACAATGAAAAAAATTTTCACACTACTGATGGCGGCAGGTATTGCTTCCGTTATGAATGCAGCAGTTTTTACTGTGAGCAACAACACTGCTAATCCGGGGCAATACAACAACTTTGCGGCTGCGCACACAGCAGCAGCAAATGGCGACTCCATCTATGTACATGGTTCTAATATCAACTACGGTACATTTAATATTACTAAGCGCATCACTGTTATTGGCACAGGACACAATCCGCAAAAGCAGGCACCGCTGAAAAGCTTTGTTGATTATATCAACATGGGTGCAGGTAGCAGCCGTTCCAACATCATCGGCCTGGAAGTCTATCAGTTGATTACCGCGAATGATGGAATAGACAGTCTGCTCATTCAAAATTGCAAATTCACCAATCGCATTTACATACTGCACAGCTATAGTGATGTGTGGACAATAGATGGAAATGTGTTTGCCTCAACGGGCGAAAATTTGAAAGGCGGATGCAACATGGGCGGCCATCAGGTGCGCAACAACATTTTTAACGGACAGATTGTGGACTTTGGCAATTGTGCCCAAGGCTACAGCTATTGCGACCACAATGTTTTCTTGCGCAATACCGACATGATGTACAACGTGTTCAACTGGTATTTCACCAACAACATTTTCTATCGTGGCAATCCGCATGGCTATGCCGAAGCAAACAATACGTGGAACTACAATATCTCTTATCAATGTGCCAATAACAACTTTCCAAATGGTGTGGGCAATCAGGTAAATGTGAATCCCGGTTTTGTCAATTTTCCTGTAGCTGGTGATTATTTTTCGTATGCTTATGACTTTCACATCACCGATGGACAGCCTGCTGACAATGCTGGTAACGATGCCACTGACCTTGGTGTATATGGAGGCACAGGAGACTACAATCAAAATGGTATTCCGCGAATTCCGTATATGTATGAGTTCAATATCACCAATCCTGTGGTAAGCAGTGGAGGCAATTTGAATGTGAATTTCAAATCGCGCATTCGCTAAAATCAAAATATTGGATGAAATGTGAAGATGTGGTTTTGAAACCACTTGGCTCAATTCATTCCAAATTTATTTTCATACAGAAAAAAAATGAATGCCATGAATAGCAAAGCGAAACAGCTATGGAGTTATTTGCACATCACATTGATGTGTATGTACTTCATCGTTTGCGCACTTGCTGCCCAGGCTCAAGTTGTAAATGATGCTGAGTATTTCTTTGATACCGATCCGGGTGTAGGAAATGCCTCACCCATAACCATCACCACTCCTGATGATGAGGTGACGGTGAACCTCAGCATCAGTACAACAGGCCTTCAGGCAGGCAGGCATCTGCTCTATATACGAACACGCGGCAACACAGGCGCATGGAGTTTGTATGAGCAACGCATGATTGAAATACTACCAACCATCCAGGCCGCAGAATATTTCTTCGATATCGACCCGGGTGTGGGAAATGCAATACCGATGATGGTTGCGGCAAGCGAAAATGAAATTGCAGAAACTGAAGTCATATCAACCATTGGCCTTGGCACAGGCATGCATTTTCTATACATAAGAACGCGTGACAACCAGGGCCGATGGAGCCTGCAACAGACGCGCATGTTTGAGGTGAAAACAATCATTACGGATGCCGAATATTTCGTGGATAACGACCCGGGTGTGGGCAATGCAACACCAGTAAGCATTATTGATAGCGAAAATGAAATCGTCAAAACTTTTAGTGTGAACACTACAGGTTTGGCCTCAGGCAATCATCACTTGTATATAAGGAGCAGAGATGAGAACGGACATTGGAGTTTGCAAGAGTCACGCCTGTTTGAGGTGAAGCCAAGAATTGTTTCTGCTGAATGTTTTGTAGACATTGATCCGGGAGTTGGCAGTGCCACACCCATTGCCATCATAGCTGATGAAAATGAAATATCGAAATCGATGGGCGTCTCCACTACCGGACTTGCAGCAGGAAAACACAACCTTTACATAAGAACGAAAGACGCCAGCGGCAGATGGAGTTTGTATGAACCAAGGATATTCGAAGTGAAGCCTAAAATTGTTGATGCAGAATATTTCGTGGATACCGATCCGGGTTTGGGTAGTGCCACACCCATAAGTATCGTTGACAGTGAAGATGAGATTTTGAAGAATACAATTGTTTCTACAATAGGACTTTCTGCGGGAAAACATATTCTTTGTGTGCGAACAAAGGATGCATCGGGCCATTGGAGTTTGCAGGAGTCACGTCCTTTT
>JBJXFP010000186.1:0-5063 GCA_046155615.1 Flavobacteriales bacterium
ATATTTGTGATCAGTAGTCAGTGTTCAGTGGGCAGTTAGTCAGAGTACTTAATTTCTGGCAACTGGTCCCCGGCAACTGACCACTACTTATTGTATTTAGCAAAATCCTTGTGCTCCACTTTGTTCAACTCGTCTTGCGTCAGCGATTTGAAATAGTCGTAAGTGATTTTCAATCCTTCGCTGCGGTGCACCTTTGGTTCCCAGCCCAATAGCTTTCTTGCCAGTGTGATGTCCGGCTGACGCTGCTTTGGATCATCCGTAGGCAATCCTTTGAAAACTATTTTCTGATTGGTTCCCGTTAGTTTGATGATTTCTTCTGCAAAGTCAAGGATGGATATTTCATCAGGGTTGCCAATGTTTACTGGCTGTGCATAGTCGCTCATCAAGAGGCGATAGATGCCTTCCACCAAATCATCTACATAACAAAAGGAACGTGTTTGTGAACCATCGCCAAACACGGTGAGGTCTTCGCCACGTATGGCTTGGCCAATGAACGCTGGCAGCACACGGCCATCATTCAGCCTCATGCGCGGCCCATAGGTATTGAATATGCGAATGATGCGCGTTTGCAACCCATGAAAGGTGTGGTAAGCCATGGTCATTGCTTCCTGAAAACGTTTGGCCTCGTCATAGACACCACGCGGACCCACGGGATTCACATTGCCCCAATAACTTTCTGTTTGTGGGTGCACAGCAGGGTCGCCATACACCTCGCTGGTGCTTGCTATAAGTATGCGTGCACTTTTCTCCTTTGCAAGGCCAAGACAATTGTGAATACCCAGTGATCCCACCTTCAAAGTCTGAATGGGAATTTTCAAATAATCGATAGGAGATGCGGGTGATGCGAAGTGCAGGATGTAATCCAGCTTACCTGCCACATGAATGAATTTGGAAACATCGTGATGATGAAATTCGAAATGCTCATTAGGAAAAAGATGCTCGATGTTTTTCAAATCACCCGTTATGAGATTGTCCATGGCAATGACATGGTAACCTTCTTTGATAAAGCGGTCGCACAAGTGTGAGCCAAGAAAACCCGCTGCACCTGTAATAAGAATTCGCTGCATAGCCTGCTGATAAGGAATTGGTGGCGCAAGGTAAACCGTGACCATTACGCAGAAAGAAAGTGCAAACTTGGCGCTTTCAAACTTGTAATGATGTGAATAGGCACTTAACCTTTAGTCCAGCGTACAGTGAGTTGTTGAGTTGAACTATGGATGTTAAGCAAATACAATCCGTCCGTCAATTCACTTGCATCTGTCATAAGGTATTTCAATTGATCACCCGTATGGTTTTCTTGTTTCACCAATTTACCAGTCATGTCATACCAGCTTAGAATAATGGCTCCATCCGATGGTTGATTGAGTTCAATATTCACATTGCCCTGGGTTGGTATTGGGTAAACCAATGCATCAAATTCAGAAGTTGAGGCTTCAGTTTTCTGTTCATTTTTTTCCATGAGCGATTCATTAAACTCTTCAGACATGGCAGGTGGCGCCACATAATCAAGATTATTCATATCTATGTAATTCACATATTCCGGATGGTCCACAAAGGGATTTCTGTTCTGCTGTATGCTTTGAATAAAATCATTTCTTGAAATTTCATAAGTATCCGGTTCATCAGTGATGTGCCATGCCATAAGAAGATTTACATCTTGCGCATCTTCGCTCAATGCAGGCAGTTTGGTATTGTTCAGCCAATCAAACGTCCAGTTATTTCCATTCACACCATCGTAGCGCATGCTCATATACATGAGTGCGCGTGCAGCATCTCCTTTTTGTGCTTCGCGTGGCTCATATACCGTGTTGCCTGCTGCATCCAGCCCGAGTTTGCCATCGAGATAACTAGATGTAACGGTCACTACCTCGCCAAGGGGATGATTGCTTCTTACAGCATTGGCGCTATTTTGATTTACCGGAAATAGGTGATGCTGGTCAGCATATTCATAGCCCGATTCGCTGGGGTAAGTGGGCATCCAACTATGGCAGAAAGTATGTTCGCGGCTGAAAGGTGTAATGGGTGTCCAGGCAAATGGCTCGGTATAGGAGTATTGCTGCCCGCTATACACGCACTCCACCATTTTTTGCCCGGTCGGAGCATCTTTAGATGAAAAATTTGCCACATATGTTTCGTCAAATTGCGCATAGTCCACTTTGGTGTATGGCAAGCGAATTCTGCTTTGCAAATCGGTTACAAAAGAGGTGGCCAAAGGATCTACTGATGCATAATAAGTGCCTATGCCATTATCAGGTGTGGTAAAACTTGCGATTGCAGAATTGATTTGATTGTAGTTGGTTGTAGCTCCACTGCCATTGTATGCATATACCGAAAAGTGATATGTATTAGATGCATATAAGCTGCGCTGCAAATAGGTAGTGGCACTTCCAACATAGGCCACTTGTGCATCGCCAATATAGTCGCCCTGTTGGTATGTGCTCATGTCCACTGGTTGAGCAATGGGCATACTACCCACTTTCCGCAATACCAAATAGCCTGCTGCTCCACCTGCTGAGGGAGTGAAACTTACTGTTGTTTTCCAAGTAGTGTAATTAGAAAAAATGATGTTAGATGGCGAGGTGGGTTCGGTTGGTAAGCTGCCTGCGATACTAAATGTCCACGATGGAAAAGTAGAAATACGTGAATCGGTGGTAAACCAATTGGAGGTGTTGCATACTACATTTTGCAACTGTGCTTTTGTGCCGGAGTTGCTTACAATGTTGTAATAACCATCGTCCTTTTCTATTGCAAACGCAATGGCAGACGCACCCGACACCAAGCCTAATGGCAGGCGCGATGTGTTACTTGTAATGCTGCCAGTGACCCATAGTTTGGTGCTGAGTGCAGAAATAAATGTAGGTGATGTGCCACTACCCTGATAGATGATAATTTGGTCACCACTTGTGGAGAAATTGGTGTTAGAAGTATTCACAGTAATTACCGTTCCTGCGCTAACTGCGCTGGAAGCGGTATATGTGTGAGTTCCCTCTGTGGTGGTTAGTGCAGAGCCATTCCAGCCATTGTCCGTAATCTTGAATGTAGTACCCGATGCAAGGCTAACCATGGTAAGAACTTTTACCTGATCTGCACCATCGTAATTGTACCCAGCCACAAGCAGATCACCCGCAAGCAGTGTGGTTTGTGACACAGCTTGGCTGCTAAGCATGAAAGCAGTGCATGAGGCGACCAGCGTTTTTAAGCAAATAGAATTCATGTATTGAAAATAAATTTTAGAAAAATTTGATAAGAATCAGACGCATACAAAGCGACACTACTGGGGCAAGATTGCAATCAGAATTAAGGCCCGACAAGTGTAATACAGTTGCCCTCAAGTGGCCAATGTAATAATAGTACGGTAGTGCAAAAATTGAAGAAGCCAACACCAGTTAACTGCGGCTGCTGTTGAAGACAAACTCATTCAGCTCGCGAGTGTATGAGTCGAGCTGCGACACGCTCAGTTTGATGTAGCCAATCATCTCATCCATCTCTGCGTTGTTGTCTTTGCGCAGCTCAAGCAATTGAGCAATGCCTAAGAGCTGTGTAACGGGCTGCCTTACACGATGCGAGTTCTGCTGCATTATTTCTTCAAGTGTTTTGATGTGCAGGTCTTTTGATTCCTGTGCTTTGCGAAGTTCAGTAACATCGCGACCCATGGATATTACTTCGTGTATGTAGCCTTCCTCATCAAAAATGGCGGTCTCGCTCCAAAGGGTCCACTGCGATTTTCGATTGGCGCCAAAGCTTTGTTTGATATAAGAAATGCCCGGATGCCTGGCATCCAGCTTGGTGATGTGGCTGATAAATTCCGCCTTCTGTTCCTGAGTCATGATGCGCACGGCCTGCTGCTTTCCAAACTCAGATTCCTCTATTCCGAAAAACTGGAGATAACTCTTATTGGCATACTTGCAATCTCCATTAGGCGCTGAGAGCAATACAAAATCGGGGGTGTGCTCGAGCAATGTCTGCAAGCGTTTCACGTACAATTTGCGATTGCTAATAGCACGCAGCTTTATAATTTTTCCTGCACAAAGACAACTGAGTGTTTCCACCAAGTGCAAATGCGATTCCTTAAAAAATCCCTTCTGTGGATGTTCTGAATCAATTACACCAATCAGTTCACCCTTGTAACATATTGGTACAGCCATTTCAGAAAAGCGGCCATCCTCTTCGGCAATGTACCGTGGATCTTTGCTGGTGTCATACACTATTTCAGGCTTTTGATTGAGGGCCACGTTGCCTACGATGCCGCGACCTAATTCCAGCTCTATCCGGTTTTTTATTTCATACCCGTCAGGATTCTTTGGGCCAAAAGCTGCCTTTTGCACCAATACTCTTCTTTCCCTGTCATATAAATAAACAACACCATCCACAAAACCCAGCTTAGAGATACATGAGCGCATGAGCATCCACAGCAACTCGTCAATGTTGTCCTGATTGACCACGGCACTTGCAAATTCCTGTATGGCAAGTTGTTCTTGTTTGTGATGCAATTGTTGTGCTTCGAGTTTTGCGACATGGCGTCTGCACATGATGAAACCAATGCCCACGCCCGAAAAGATGACAACTGAACTGATGAGATAAAACATGGTGGAGTATGAAAAAGCTTTTCAGCTTGAACGCAGACAAGCACTTAGTGTTTCGCTGTCATTCGTCTTCGTTGTTTTCTTCGTTGGCGCGCTTATTTGTCATTCCCTGGTATCGGAAGAAGCGCATGCCCACGCCAAGCTCCAGAAAATCTGCAGTACCGCCATTGGCCTTTACTGCTGCCTGAATGAACAGCCTACCTATTGGAGGGCAATAGAAGTAATAACGATAACCCAACTTATTGCTTGTCCACAAATTGAGAGTGCCTTGTTTGGGCAAGTCCCATACTTCATTCAGTTCTTTGATGAAGGGTGAAAACACATTGACGCCAGCCTGCACAAAAAAAGAAAAGCGCCCAAACTCCCACTCAAAGCCCGCAAACACAACCACAGTTTGTGCATTGCGCTTGGCAAGCGAAGCATCAAACAATTCCTGACTGATGATGTAGTCGTGCATGTAGGGATAGTAGTGGTAGTTGA
>JBJXFP010000191.1:0-5213 GCA_046155615.1 Flavobacteriales bacterium
GAGAAGGATGAATGATTAGGATTTCTCATTTTTGGAGAGCCGGATCGTCTTAAACTGTCACATTCTCATACATCTCGATAGGAGGACATGTACACACCAGATTCCTGTCGCCAAAGGCATTGTCCACGCGACCCACTGCCGCCCAGAATTTATTCTCGGAAATAAAGTAAGCAATTGACTACGCAAACACCATCTACACCTTCATCAGTTTATCAATCAAATCTTTGGAGCGCATAGCATCCATACCAACAATAGGTGTAGAATAAAGAAAGGGAGCATCGTTGCCAAACTTGGCCCGAAGGCCATCTTCTATAGCGTTAAAAAGAAGGGCTTTGGTTCTTGCCTGTAGTTTGTAGGTCTTGCTTTTGTCGAGCTTGCCGGCTTCATTCAACACAAATGTGTCTTGGTAGTCGATGTCAACATTTTGGTAAACCAATCTTTCGCGCAGCAACCACTCGGCTACATGCGCAGCTTGTGGTTCACTGGAGGTAATGATGTGTATTGTTATCATGGTGTCGCTTTTATTAGTGCATCAGTTATTCAATGGTTCCCAGTAAAAAGGCCAATTCATTTTCGGCCATGCGCAGTTTCAGCCTCAGCTCTATAAGTTTGTTTTGCGCATCTGCATACTGCAACTCACGCTGGTTCACGAGAAAGAGCGAGCTTTCACCATTAAAGAATTTAATGCGCTCACCATCCAGCAGCGTCAGGTAGTTGTTCACGTTCGCATCAGCAAGCGTTGTTTGCTGCTGTAGCAAAAAAATATTCTCGTAGGTAGCCTGCGCCCTGTTTTTTATCTCTTGCGTTTTTTGTTGCTGCTCCCACTTCAGTTCTTGCATTTTGATGCGTGTCAGTTGCAGGTCGCCACGCTCGCCACGAAGCAAAGTGGGCAGGATCAGTTCCATACCCCACTTGTAATTATTACTACTGAAGTTGGCGTCTGTGTTGTTGCCCAAGGGTTCGGCCAGCAGGTTGTAGTTGAGGTTCAGTTGAGGTTTCAGCTTTTCGCGTTTCATGCGTTCTTCTGCTTCTACGTTGTCAAGTTTGGCATCGTATTGTTTCAAGTAGGGGTTCATCCATTGCAGGCTGTCCCTTAGCAGCAGGTAGTTGTCCATCATCCAGCTTGGCTTCGCATTTTCCATGTTCCATGCCGATGGAAAATATTTTTGATTGACGATGCGCGGCTGCACTTCTTCTCCCGTAGCATCCCAAACAAAGGATGACAACATGAAGCGTGCTTTTATTTCATTGGCTTGCGCTTCTTGCAAAAATTGTTGCCGCAGTAATACTTGAATTTTCGCTTCTACGGTATCAATGATGGGTGCTTGCCCGCTCAGTGCGCGCTCTTTCACTGCGTCAAATCGTTGGGCTGAAACGGAGAGAATCTGCGCTGCTACTTTTTCCTTCTCATAGCTGGCCCACCATTCCCAATAGGAGTTGTAGGCTTTCAGCAGCAAGTCATTCAGCAATATTTCTCTTTCGCTGGTGGTGAAATCTTGAAACGCTTGGGCTTGCCTCAGGGCAGTGCGTCTTTCATCCACCACCAAACCTTGCAACAGGGGTAACGAAAGTCCGGTGAAGAACAATCCATCATCAGGTGTTACATCCGCTTCGTTGAGGTATGCACCGGTGTTTAAGTCATAACCTGCTTTCAATTCCACAGCAGCAATGGTTGGAATTTTTATTGTTGCATTGGTAAGTGCATAGTAATCGTTTCCCTGGTATTCTTTGTTGTTGAATGAGGCAGAAATGAGCGGGTCGAAATTGCCACGTGCCCTGCGCACTGCGCTTTCTCCTCGCATTGTTTGCAAGTCAGCCTGCCTTGCATAAGGATGATTGCTTTTTACCAAACTTCGATATCCGTCAAATGAAAAAACGAGACTGTCTTGTGCAATTCCTGCTTGTTGAATGAGCAGATGGAAGGCGCAGATGAAAACTATGCGAGAGAAATAGTTCATCATTTGCTTGTCTGTTTTGAATTATTGTTGGGCATTTGTTCGCCCTGTTGCGCATTTTCTTTCTTGTAGAAATCAGGTGGAAAGCCGTTGAACTGTCGCCACAACTCATACCAGATAGGTACATCATTCAGCAATCCCATTCCATCTGCGCCAGCGCCCACACGCAGTCCAGAAGGCCAAGGTTCATCATCAGGGTCTTGCGCCACCAGTATGCGGTACTTGCCATTCTCACTGATGAAATTATCAATGGCCACAATTTTTCCACCGTAGGTGCCGAACGAAGCACCGGGCCAACCGCTGAAAACAAACGCGGGCCATCCATCGAAAATGAATCTTACTTTCTGTTGCTTTTGTAACAATGGTAAATCCATAGGCTCCACGTACATCTCTACCGCTAAGTCGTAGCTCGCAGGCATGATGGTTATTATCTCTTCACCTTCCTTGATGGTTTCGCCAATGCCTGTCTTTACTGCTTTGGTGATGTAGCCATCTTGCGGTGCCAATATGTAGTACATGCCATTGCGCATGCTATAGTTGGCATAGCTGTTTTGCAGCTTGGTCACCTGTGCCTCGGTGTCGTACATGGCACTCATGGCCGAATATTTTTCACTTTCCGCCTTCGATATTTTGTCGGTGTATTCCGCACGAAGTGAGTTCAATTCTGTTTTTGCATTGATCAGTTCTTGTCTTGCGATCATCAACTTATTGTCCGCCTCAATCGTTTTTGCCATCGCATTTTGTGCACTCACCTCGCGTGTCTCTAATTCTGTTTCGGAGATGAGTCCTTTATTGAAGAGTTCTTTGAATCGAGCGATTTGTTCTTGTGCCACCTTCGCATTTGCGTTTACGGCAGCTCTTTCTGTGCTATCAGTGGTTACTTTCAATTGCAGTTGCTGCACTTTTATTTGTTGTTGTTGCAGCTTTAGCTCTACGTTCTTGTTTAGTGCATCTATTTGCGCGTCCAGTGCATTTACCTTCTGCATATAGCTACCCACACTGCTTTCTTTATTCCTGATTTGGTCATCTACATTGGCCAGCAGGTTAGGGTCAAAGTATTCGTCCTTTGTTTCAGAAAGGAACATGATGGTATCACCACGCTTTACAAAGTCGCCTTCACGTATATATAATTTTTCTATTCTTCCACCAATGATGCTCGGAATGGTTTGCGGCCTTTGGTCAGGTCGCAACGAGGTGAGTTGGCCGCGCCCCTTTATGTTTTGTGTCCAAGGCAGCAGCAGTACCATAAGGCAAATGAGTGTAATAAATATGAGCCATCTCATCATCGACTTTCTGTTGGTGATGTCCATCACACGGTTGAAAGAAGTGAACTGTTTTGCTTCTTCTGTTGGAGGTTGTATGTATCCCTTTTCGTAGAGCATCACATTATGATAGTTTGGTGATTATTCCTTTGTTCATCGTGTATACCGTGCTGCATCGCTTTGCCACTTCCTCATCATTGGTTACTATGATGGTGGTAATGTCCTTGCAGTGATGAAACAGCAAACTGAAGAATGCCTCTCTTTCTTCAGCACCTCTGCCTATGGCGGTGTCTTCTATCAGCAAAAGTTTGGGGTTGCCGGCAAAGCAGCGAGCAAGTATGAGTTTGCGCTTTACGCTGCCCGGAAGACTTTGCCCTGCGGGTTCCAGCATGGTGTTGTAGCCTTGCGGCATAGCTTGAATGAAAGCTGCTAGCCCTGCCTGCTCGGCTGATTGCATGATATCTGCAAGTTCAATGTCTGTTCTGCCGCACGATATATTTTCTGCTACCGTGCCTTTGAAAATTTCCTGTTCTGAAAAATTTTCGCCCATCATTTTGCGCAGCGCTTCCAGACGCAAATTCCCGATAGGCAAATTGTTGAAGGAAATAGAACCCCCAAAATTTTCATAGAAACCGGAAAGCATTTTAAGTAGTGTGGTTTTGCCTGAGCCATCCTCTCCTTTTATGCAAACGGTTTCGCCACTGCGTATTTCGAACGACACATCATTGAGCACAGGCTGGTTTTGGTTTGGAAATGAGAAAGTAAGATTGCGCACCACTATGGACAAACCATTTGTGTTTTTGTCTTCAGGAATTGTGATACCGTCTTCGCGTTCAGTTTTTATATCGGCTACACTTCCCAATTTGTCCAACGAGGTGAGCACATCATACACCACGCTCATGTTGAGTACTATTTTTTCAATGGAAGAGATGATGAGCAAGACCACAATTTCAGCAGCCACAAATTGTCCGATGTTTATTTCCCTCCGAATCACAAGCACACTGCCCAATATGATGAGGCTCGCAGCAAGTACGACTTTGAAAATAATTAGCGCCCAGTATTGTCTTTTCAAAATACTGAAGTGATTGTTGCGCGCAATGAGATAGTTGGTAGTCTGCTCATCTGTTTTCTTCAATGGCAATTCTCCACTGCCTGAAAGTTTGAACGTGTTGAGTGATCGACCCACTTCTTGCAACCAATGTGCTACTTCAAACTTGTAGTTGCTTTCCTCCATACTTGTTTTCAAACCTATCGGCCCGGTGAGCTTGAAGATGATGTAAAGTGTAATGACAAGCAACCCTCCGAGAATCACAAACATTGGGTTGTAAAGCGATAGAAGCAGCAAGCCGAAAGTGACTTGAATGATAGCTGCTGAAAAATCCAGCAGTGTTTTACTAATTCCCTTTTGAATGGTGGTGACTTCAAAAAAGCGATTCAAAACTTCCGGTATGTAGCGGCCTTCGGTGGACTCGTGTTTGAATCGCGGAACACGTTGGGCAAAGTGGAAAGCAACGTTTGCAAATAGCCGTTGCTCTATTGTTTCTGTTACCGTAAGTTGGCGTATCTGCAACACACCCGCGAGTAAAATTCCTGCAAGCACAAACATTACAAGCACATACCATGATGTGCTGAGTGACCCGGCTTGTAGAAAGTTGATAATACTCTGAATACCTAATGGCAGCGAGAGATTTACCAGTCCCTGAAAGATGGCATAGATATAAATGCTGCGTACTTCTTGACGCTCAGCTTTGATGATGCGCCAGAATCGTTCCATTGGTTTTACTGTTTTATCCATATTCATTTTTCTTCAAGTGCCTTGAAAGCCAATTGGTGCAACAGCTTGTGCAGAGCATCAGGTTCTGAACTTAAATCCGTAAGCTCCGGCAGATGCTTTGACAAAAACATCTGATATTGCGAAGTTTCGATGAGTGTGGCAGCCAGTGCCTTTGGCGTCTTGTAGTTTTTATTATTCAGCATAATGATGCCCGCAAGTCTT
>JBJXFP010000197.1:0-3443 GCA_046155615.1 Flavobacteriales bacterium
GTTTGCTGCGCATCTATCTTCGACCACGATATAATAAAAAATTTCCCTACCACACATGCTGCGTTCAATGACAGGTTTTGGCAAAGCCGAAGGCAATGCCGGAAACAAAAAATTTACAGCTGAACTGAAATCACTCAACAGCAAACAACTTGATCTGAACTTGCGCATGCCCAGTGCTTACCGCGAACACGAGCTGGAGCTGCGCTCATGGCTTTCAGAAAATTTGCAACGCGGCAAAAGTGATCTGCTCATCTACTATGAAAGCCTTGAGCCTGAAAAACGCATGAGCATAAACAAACCACTGATGGCTGCCTACTATGCTGACCTTAAAGATGTGGCTGATAGTGCGGGCATGACTGGCTCTGATTTTCTGAACGCACTCATTCGTATACCTGATGTGATGAAGCCGGAAAACACAGAAGTGGATGAAACGGAATGGAAGCAATTGCTAAACATTATTAAAGAAGCATACAGCAAATTTGACCAATACAGACAATCGGAAGGAAGCAAACTCGCTGATGATTTCAAACTACGAATCAATCTGATACTGCAATACAGAAATGAGTTGGAAGCACCCATAGCCCTGCGCAACCAAAAGGTGAGAGAAAAAATAAAATCAAATATTGATGAATTGATACCGCCAGATAAGGTGGATCAAAATCGTTTCGAACAGGAGCTGATATACTACATGGAAAGGCTTGACATCAGTGAAGAGCAACAACGGCTGCACACCAACTGCATGCACTTCATGGAGGAATTGGAGTGCGAAGCTTCTGGCAAAAAACTCGGGTTCATTTCACAAGAAATAGGCAGAGAGATAAACACCATTGGCAGCAAAGCCAACGATGCCGACATGCAAAAACTCGTAGTGAAGATGAAGGATGAATTGGAGAAAGTGAAGGAACAGATAAACAACGTGCTCTAAACCTCAGGCCTAAATTTGCCGGCACATCATTCAACCGACAATGCAAGGAAAAGCCATCATATTCTCAGCGCCAAGTGGAGCAGGCAAAACAACTATTGTGCATCATTTGCTGGGGTTGCCTGAGTTAAAACTCGCCTTCTCGGTAAGTGCTACCACACGTGCCAAACGGCCGCATGAGATAGATGGCAAAGATTACTATTTTCTAAGTATTGACCAATTTCTTCAACGAGCAAAGGCTGGAGAATTTGTGGAATGGGAAGAGGTTTATACCAATCAGTTCTACGGGACACTGAAGGCTGAAGTGGAAAAAATATGGAGCAGTGGAAGGCATGTCATATTTGATCTGGATGTGCAAGGAGGCCTCAATCTGAAAAAAATATTTGGTGAAAATGCGCTGGCCATATTTGTGAGGCCACCAAGCATCGAAGTGCTGAGTTTCAGGCTGCGCAACAGAAGCACAGAAACTTCAGAAAAGATAGCTATGCGCATAGCCAAAGCAAAACATGAGCTGACGTTCGAACCACGATTCGACATCACTTTGGTAAATGACATTCTCGAAGATGCGTTCATTCAGGCTGAGTTGCACATCAAAGAATTTATAGGAGCATGAAAAGGGTAGGTCTCTATTTTGGTTCTTTCAATCCGATACACAATGGGCATCTTATAGTAGCTGAGTACTTCGCTACCCAAACTGAATTGGATGAAGTATGGTTTGTGGTAAGTCCACACAATCCGCTCAAGGATGAAAAGACACTGGCAGCAGGCACACATCGCTTAACCATGGTAAAGCTTGCTGCTGCTGCCAACGAGAAACTCCATGTATGCGACATCGAATTCAGCATGCCTGTGCCATCATACACATACGACACATTACAAGCGCTGCGTGTGTCGTTTCAGAATTTCACTTTCACCCTGCTGCTTGGCGAAGACTGTATGCACGATTTTTCATCATGGAAAAATTTCGAATCCATATTGGAACAATACCATGTCATGTTCTTTCCGCGACATTACGCATTGCCGCCTGACAAGGCCATTGACTGGAGTTTGTACAACACAGCCATTGCAGATGCTCCGCGCATCGAGATTTCTTCTACCCGTATTCGCGAGTTGATTACCAAACAGAGTTCAGTGCGTTATCTCCTGCCTGATGAGGTAATTGCTTATATACTCAAGCACAAACTCTATTGAGATGAACGGTGGTGTTTAAGATTTCTGATTCAGAACAGCACTCATTCCTTTTTTTCACCTGCGTGCAATCCTTTATAGACAGGGGTTTCAGACGCGTTTCTTCATTTTGGCATGGTGGTTGAAAATCCGGTATCAAATCATTTTCGTTTATACCTCAACAAAAGTTCAACAACAAAAAAACCTACAACAATGAAAGACCTACGCAACAAATACTTCGCAATGAAGCAGCAAGCCATAGAGAATATGCAACATGGTAATGTGAATGCCTACTTAGCAAAACTTGTAGCCATGGACGACCTGCGCATGCAGATGATACAGATAGCAACCAGTGATAGGTAATTGACAACAAGCTGTGTGCTCAAAGAAAAACGGACTCACAGTTTTTGCAACCTAAATGGGTTAGAGGTTGAATGAGACGCCACCAAGCGAAAGTTTGAGTGGCGTTTTTTTGTACAACGCCAGACCGTTTAGCACGCCTACTCTGAGCTGTTATCATTGCGCGCATTGCCGCTTTTATATTTCATATACAAACTGTGGATTGGATTGGTGTTCTGGGTTACTCTGCTTTTGCTCTATCCATTCTTCTTCATACTGCTCAGCAGGCAGGGTTGGTTTGGCGCGGCTTTCAGGCTTAAGCGCTTTTGGTCGCTACTTATCCGCGCGCTCATATTCTGTCCGATGCGTGTGCAATACGCTACGCCACTGCCTCCCCCTCCATATGTCATTG
Source organism: Flavobacteriales bacterium (assembly GCA_046155615.1). Classification (GTDB taxonomy): domain Bacteria; phylum Bacteroidota; class Bacteroidia; order Flavobacteriales_D; family Sanyastnellaceae; genus JANNVZ01. Next base: position 2,841 of record JBJXFP010000197.1, read on the forward strand.
TCTCCAATCATTGTAGCCATTTGGATACTGTTTTTATGTATGGTCTTTTCTCCGATTATTTCATATTTATGGGCAAAGGTGAATTGCTGAAGTGGCCATTGTTCCGGCTTTTTTTCCGAAAGATGGATATACCTGTGATGCGCAGCAATCACCGCCTTGCTTATCTGGCCTGGCAATCAGCCGCCAGGGCCATTGACAATGGATCGTGCGTTGCCATTTATCCTGAGGCTACCATTCCGGTGAATACACCTCACATGAAACACTTTAAGAACGGGGCCTTCAGACTGGCTGTGGAGAAGAATGTGCCTTTGGTTGCAATAACCTGGCAAACCAATTTCAAAATTTTATCTGATCCATCTCGCATATTCAGCCACAGCCTGCCGCATAGAATCATTGCTGTTGTTCACAGCCCCATATATGCTTCTCAATTTGACGGAGACATAACCGCTGTGCGCAACCATACATTCCAAACCATCAAAGGCGCACTGACTACCAAGCAAGAAAACTTGGACTCAAGAATTGATGCACAACAGAACTTTGAGGTGTAGATTACATGTGGCCCACTTCAGGTGGTATATCATAGAAGGTGGGATGGCGATACAC